>DRFG01000290.1 GCA_011050655.1 Roseobacter sp. | reverse complement strand
GCTGCGGGTTGCGCCATGGCCATCTCGCATGGGGCGACCAATCGACCGTTACATGCACTAGCAATGGGGGCAAATGCCACGTGGTTCACGGCACATTCTGACCCGCAAACCGCCCGCAAACAATGGATCGCCGCGATAAAGCCGCGTGGCAGCGTTACGCTTGATGCAGGGGCCGTGGCCGCCATGTCCAAAGGTAAATCCCTGCTCCCCGCAGGGGTGACAGCCGTCCAAGGGCCATTTGGTCGGGGTGACAGCATTGCCATCCTTACCCCCCAGGGTCATCCAATCGGCTATGGACTTACGCGATATACTTCCGTCGAAGCCGAGATTATAAAAGGCCACCAGACCTCTGATATCGAAGCGCTTTTAGGGTCACCCGGCCGCGCAGCCTTGATACACCGTGACGATCTCGCGCTTTCATGACTTCCAAATGGTTTAAAATCCTCGCCGAAGGCGTTAGGTAAAGCCCAACCCGAAATTATAAAAAGCAGTAATTAGGCTATGACACTGGATATGACACAAACTGACAACATTCCTGCGTTGATGGCAGATATTGGCAAACGGGCAAAATCTGCTAGCGCCACCTTGGGTTTTGCAAGTGCTGAGCAAAAACAGACAGCGCTTGAAAACGCTGCCCAGGCCATATGGGACGACCGCGATACCATCCTTTCCGCGAATGAAAAGGATATGGCCTATGCTCGCGAAAAAGGGTTGTCCGACGCGATGATGGACAGGCTTTCGCTAGATCAGGACCGTATCCGCGCTATTACTGACAGTCTGCGCAGCATTGCCGCTCAGTCTGATCCGGTAGGCGAGGTGATGACCGAGTGGGATCAGCCCTCAGGGCTGAACATACAACGTGTCCGCACGCCTCTGGGTGTCGTCGGGGTTATCTATGAATCGCGGCCCAACGTTACCGCCGATGCCGGTGCCCTCTGTCTCAAAGCCGGAAACGCGGTGATCCTGCGTGGCGGCTCAGAAAGCTTTCATTCATCGCGTGCCATCCATGCGGCCTTGCAGCGGGGGCTTGAATCCGCTGATTTACCCGTCGATGCAATCCAGCTCGTGCCGACACGTGATCGTTCGGCGGTCAGCGCAATGCTGACGATGACCGATACCATTGACGTGATCGTGCCGCGTGGCGGCAAAGGGTTGGTCGGTTTGGTTCAACGCGAGGCCCGCGTGCCGGTATTTGCTCACCTCGAAGGGATCGTTCACATTTACATCGACGAAAATGCCGATCCTGAAAAAGTATTGAAGATCGTATTGAATGCTAAAACCAGGCGAACCGGCATTTGTGGTTCCGCCGAATGTCTGTTGATCCACGAAAATGTCGCGCGCACCATGGGCAAAGGGGTGATCAAGGCGCTGATAGACGCCGGCGTCGAAGTGCGCGCAGATACGACCTTATCCGCGGTCGAAGGCACTGTCGCCGCAACAGACGACGACTGGGGGCATGAGTACCTTGATATGATTATCGCCGCCAAAACCGTGCCCGACATCGATGGCGCAATCGCTCACATCCGTCAGTACGGGTCCAACCATACCGATTGTATCATCACAGAGGACAACGCCGCGGCGGCTAAGTTCATGACGCAACTGGATTCGGCGATATTGATGCATAATGCCTCTACGCAGTTCGCCGATGGCGGCGAATTCGGCATGGGTGCCGAGATCGGTATTGCCACCGGTAAGATGCACGCGCGCGGGCCGGTCGGTGCCGAACAGCTGACCAGCTTCAAATATCTGGTACGGGGCGATGGGACCATTCGCAGCTAAGCAGCGATTAGAACGTAAGCTTGATGTCGGTTTCATCTGCTGATGACTTGATTTTGCGACCGGCATCACTTGCGAAACCGGGTAAAAGTCCGAACTGGACATGCCTGGGCTCGATGGATCGTGCCCTCGGGCCGCCCCCTAAGAGCTGCCATAGATCGGGATCAATCAGCAGTTTCTCAGCTGCACCCGCCACCTGCCAGTTGTCACCGTCTTTGGTGACGGTGACCTTCCCGCCGTAGGGCATGCCGGTCTCAAGGCAGAGCAGTGCCAGAAACGCCAACCTTACTTCCTCGCGGCTCTGTGGTTCTACGACATCCCATGCGACCTGAATGCGCCCTTGCGCACAGAGATCGGTCAAGATCGAAACACTTTCAGCGCGGCCAATCAACTGCCCCCCGGCAGTTCCAAAGGCGACGCGAAAAAACCGTATGCGGGCGCTGGCGTTCTCTACACTCTGAGCAATGAGCTCCATTTCTTGGCTCATTACGTCGCCGCTCATCGCCACGAGTTCCAGCCCATTGTTGATCGCACCGATCGGCGATATCAGGTCATGGCAAATGCGGCTTCCGATAAGCGCGGCGAGGTCGTTTTCTGAATCGGCCATCAATCAATCTTTCGCTGAAAAGGATACGTCTATGGATGATCTCAATGCCATTCTTACACCCGGTATGCTTGTGCGTCACCCTCGTCATCCCGATTGGGGTGTGGGGCAGGTCCAAAGTAATATAAGCGGAAAGCTGACCGTGAATTTCCGCAATCAGGGTAAGAT
>DRFG01000289.1 GCA_011050655.1 Roseobacter sp. | reverse complement strand
TGTTCTTCGTCGACAACATCTTCCGCTTCACACAAGCGGGTTCCGAGGTTTCCGCTCTGCTGGGTCGTATTCCTTCGGCGGTTGGCTATCAGCCAACGCTGGCGACAGACATGGGTCAGATGCAAGAACGCATTACATCGACCAAGTCCGGTTCGATTACTTCGGTTCAGGCCGTTTACGTTCCTGCGGATGACCTTACCGACCCTGCGCCTGCGACATCGTTCGCGCACCTTGACGCGACGACGGTTCTGGACCGTTCGATCTCGGAAAAGGGTATCTATCCAGCTGTTGACCCGCTGGGTTCGACTTCGCGCTTGATGGATCCTTCCATCGTTGGCGAAGAGCACTACAACGTTGCACGTGACGTTCAGGGTGTGCTTCAGCGCTATAAGTCGCTTCAGGATATCATCGCGATCCTCGGCATGGACGAACTTTCGGAAGACGACAAACTGACTGTTGCCCGTGCGCGTAAGATCGAACGCTTCCTGAGCCAGCCATTCGACGTTGCGAAAGTGTTTACAGGTTCCGACGGTAAGCAGGTCCCACTGGAAGAGACAATCACCTCCTTCAAGGCGGTTGTTGCGGGTGAATATGATCACCTACCCGAAGGTGCCTTCTATATGGTTGGTGGCATCGAAGAAGTGAAAGCGAAAGCTGAAAAAATGGCGGCTGACGCCGCTTAAGGAGCGCTGACAATGGCAGACACAATGCAATTCGACCTCGTTTCGCCCGAACGGCGGCTGGCCTCGATGCAGGTGACGGTCGTTCAGATTCCGGGTGCCGATGGGGACATGGCGGCAATGCCTGATCATGCTCCCACCATCACCACGTTGCGCCCTGGTGTGCTGCGTGTTGACGGCCCGGAAGGTACTGCTGAATATGTGGTTACCGGCGGTTTCGCTGAAATTTCGGCAAATGGTGTTTCGGTTTTGGCCGAACGCGCTGTGCCCAAGGGGGATATGACCCAAGAGCATTTGGACGAGATGATGGAAGAGGCCAAGACTACCTATCAGACTGCCAAGGACGGCTTCGTAAATGAGCCGGGCCCCGTAGATGAAGCGGCAAAACTATTGTCTGACATGGTTGCCATGGGCGACGAAATCGGACTGTCGAGCAAGCAACCTAGCCTCTGACGCGTTCTTAACAATCAAAATACGAAGGGCCTCGCATTTGCGGGGCCTTTTCTATTTGAAGAGCACGTTCTATGATTGGCCGATAAAAAGTTCAGAAACATAGGCGGGCCAAGTTGTTGCGATGAAAAGAATAATTGGGAATAGCATCGGTATCGACAGCGGAGAAAAAGTGCTGTTTTCGGATTTTGAAGACGGTGGAGAAATGTGGACGGGGTCGGGGCCCCGTGAGCGTCGCAACAGGATAGTGTTTTCGACCCGCTATAAAGAGACCCCCACTGTCCAAGCGTCGCTTGCCTTATGGGATGTAGATAACGCGACCGTTATGCGTGCGGATATTCGTTGTGAAAATATCTCGGAAGACGGGTTCGATCTGGTGTTTCGCACCTGGGGCGACACCCGAATTGCTCGGGTGCGCGCTGCTTGGCTGTCCATCGGGGCGCTAGCGCAAAAAGACGATTGGGATCTTTAATGAATCCCGGCGGCTAGCGTCAGTTGGTTTTGTACATTCCGTCATAAATGGGTTCGAGCGATTCCGCATCGAATAGAGAAGACACCGAGGTGCCATTCCAGATATTCAGGATCGCTTGAGCAAATATCGGCGCGGTGGGCACGATCCGAATATTTGCGGCCTGCTTAACCGCAGCGGTTGGCGCGATACTATCGGTAATAACCAGCGATTTCATCACAGAATTGCTGATCCGCTCAACTGCGGGGCCCGACATGACGCCGTGACTGATATATGAATGCACTTCCTTGGCGCCATTCTCAATCAGCACTTCGGCCGCTTTACACAGTGTGCCTGCCGTGTCGCAGATGTCGTCTACGATCAAGCAAATCTTGTCTGTGACGTCGCCAATTACGGTCATCTCGGCGATCTCACCAGGCTTTTCGCGGCGCTTATCTACGATGGCAAGGGGGGAGTTAATGCGCTTTGCAAGCTCGCGGGCGCGGGCCACACCACCAACGTCAGGTGAAATTACCATCAGTTCGCTCATGCGATCCTTAAATTCGTTTTTGATGTCCAGAGCGAAAACCGGGGAGGCGTAAAGGTTATCGACGGGGATATCAAAGAAACCCTGAATCTGCGCCGCGTGGAGATCCATTGTCAAAATGCGTTCAATGCCCGTGCCGACCATCATATTCGCAACCATTTTGGCCGTGATCGGTGTGCGGGCCTTGGTACGGCGATCTTGGCGGGCATACCCAAAATAGGGTAGTACGGCGGTGACACGTGCCGCCGATGACCGGCGCAGTGCATCGGCCATAATCAGTAGTTCCATAAGGTTGTCATTGGCTGGATTGGAAGTGGGTTGGATGATGAACATGTCCTCACCACGAACGTTTTCGTATACCTCGACGAAGATTTCCCCATCGTTGAACCGTTCCACCCGCGCATCGACCAGTCCTACATTTACACCGCGATGCAAGGACATGCGCCTTGCTATCGCCTTGGCCAACGGCATGTTCGCGTTACCTGAGATTAGTTTGGGTTCAGAGGTTTGAGCCATGTGCAAAGGGTCTCCGGTTGCATAACATGTGACAGAATCGTTACGTTGACACCGCTTAACATGACCTTACGGTCTGGCAAAGCGACACAAGCCCCCATCGGAGAGCCAAATGCCCCATATCGACTATTTTTTTACAACACTTTCACCATATGCCTATCTGGCGGGGGACAGGCTCGAGTCGGTAGCTGCCAAGCACAATGCAACTATCACCTATAAACCTTTTGACCTGATTACCGCCTTTGGGCGGACCGGGGGACAGCCCCCTAAGGATCGCCACCCCAGCCGTCAGGAATACCGCGGGATAGAATTGACCCGGCAATCTAAGAAACTCGGTATGCCGTTTAACTTAAAGCCCGCGCATTGGCCTACCAATGCGGCACCCTCATGCTATGCGATTATCGCGGCACAGAACGAAGGCGGGGACGTGGGCAAGCTTTGCCAGCTGTTCATGGCGGCGGTATGGGCCGAAAATCGTGATATTGCACAAGACGACGTTGTGCGTGACTGCCTTGAGAAGGCTGGGTTTAATTCGGACATCGCCGAAAAGGGTATGCTGCAAGGCGCAGATACCTTTGCCCGGAATCTCGAGGAGGCTGTAGAAAAAGGTGTATTTGGCGCTCCGTTCTACATCTTGGACGACGGTCAAAAGTTCTGGGGACAGGATCGCCTTGAAGATCTGGATTTGGTGTTGGCAGGCAAATTGTGAGTCCAGAGATATTTACCCGGCGTTTCGGACACGGTCCTCGTCATGCCTTGGGAATACATTGCACGCTTGCGCACTCCGGCGCGTGGCGCGGGGTGGGTGAGGCACTGGGGGACGAGGTAAATCTTTTATGCTTCGACCTGCCTTCGCACGGAAAATCGGGTGATTGGGACGGTCAAGGTAACCTCCATGATGTTGCTACCGATATGGCCCGTAGCTTGCTAACGGAACCAATGGATGTCATCGGGCATTCTTTCGGAGCGACAATCGGATTGCGATTGGCCATAGAAAGCCCAGAATTGGTACGCAGCCTGACGATGATAGAGCCGGTATATTTTGCTGCGGCATTGGTCGATGATCCTGAACGGGTTGCCGCCGCCGATCGCAACAGCGCGGCGTTCAACGCTGCCTTCGACAGCGGAGACAGAATGGAAGCCGCGCGGATTTTCAACACCGGTTGGGGGGACGGTAACGGTTGGGAACAGACACCTGAAAAACTGCGCCAATATATGGCCGACCGCGTTCATTATGTCCCGGCCAGCCAGCCTTTTTTGCGCGATGACAGCGCGGGGTTGCTGGCACCGGGGATGTTTGAGCGTGCGTCGATGCCGGTGCTGCTGCTGGACGGCGCTACCTCAGGCGACATGACCGATGCGATCAGCACATCACTGGCCAAGCGGCTGCCGGATGTGACACGTTGCGAGATCGACGGGGCAGGGCACATGGCACCGTTGACCCACCCAGAAGCCGTAGCGGCGCAGATTGGGACGTTCCTGGCCCGAACCTAGTTCTGGAAATGCGCCAGAAACAGGTCGATTACGTCTCTTCCGATCGACCAGTCACAAACCAGACGGGCCCCCAACAGTTCGTCTGGATCGGACCCTTCTAGGTCGCCGTTCCAGATGTAATACTTCGCACCCGCATCGTGAAGCTTTTGGTGTATATGGCGCGGCCAGCGGGCAAAAATCATGTTCGCATCAGGCCGGTGCAGAAACTCGGCTCCGGCCTTTTTTAAACCTTCAGCCAGATAGCTTGCGTTGTCATTCGCCTGCGTGGCGAGCTGCTGCCACAACCCGTCCTGCATGTAACCAGCCATCTGTGCCGACAGATAGCGGTGTTTGGAAAAAAGATGCGCCCCTCTCTTGCGTCGCAGTTCAAATTCCCATGCCTTGGCCGGGTCAAAGAACACAACCGCCTCTACTCCCATACAGCCATTCTTGGTGCCGCCAAAGCTGACGACATCGACGCCCGCTTTCCACGTCATCTCGGCCGGGGTGCAGCCCAAGGCAACAAGAGCGTTGGCAAACCGCGCGCCGTCCAGATGCACGGGCAGACCATACCCCTTAGCGACGTGGGTCAGGGCCTTGAGTTCCTCGAGCGTATGTACGGTACCGCGTTCGGTCACCTGAGTGATCGAAACCGGGCCACGCTGTGCACCATGCACATTTCCATCCGCCTGCTTTTCTATGGCGCGGGTCAATGCGTCAGGTGTCATCTTGTCATCGGTTTCGACTACGGTCAGCTTGGCCGCACCGGCATAGAATTCAGGAGCGTTGCATTCGTCTTCGTTGATATGGGACGTGACAGAACAAAAGATTGTCTGCCAGGGCTGGGTATAACACGCAAGCGCCAGCGCGTTCGCGGCGGTGCCAGTGGCCACCAGATACACAGCGGCGTCAGGGGCCTCGAATGTGGAGCGGATCGCATCGCGCACCTCGTCCATGATCGCGTCATTCCCATATGGCATGGCATGATCGGTATTGGCCTGGGCCAACCTTTCCATAATTTGGGGGTGAACTGGGCCTGCGTTGTCAGAGGCGAAAAACATCAGGTTGGCTCCTCAATTATATGGTCTTCCCATTCCTCGAAGGGCGTATCAAATTCAGATACGGTATCATACTGGACAGAGACCCCGGCGGTATGAACCGTGTCAGGGTCACCACTGACCAATGGATGCCAGTCATAGAGAGGCTTGCCCTCCCAGAGCAGCCGATACGCACAGGTCAGCGGCATCCAATAGGCGTGGGTGTCAAGGTTTTCAGGTTTCAGCACGATACAATCGGGCACAAACTGGTGACGGTTGACATAGTGGGTACAGCGGCAGGTCGCATCATCCAGCAGACGGCAAGCAACGCGGGTCAATGCGACTTCCTGAGTGTCTTCGTCCTCAAGCTTGTTCAGGCAACATTTGCCGCAACCATCACACAGGGCCTCCCATTCTTCCGGAGACATCTCGGTGAGAGACTTTTTCTTCCAAAAGTCCTTGGCCAGACCTTTGGGGGCGATGGGTGTATTCATAATGCTGCCAATACGGTTCGGGCGCGGTTGCTGTCCGCGTCCATTTGGGTGATCAGCGCGTCAAGGCTGTCAAACTTTTGCTCTGTGCGAAGGTATTCTACGAGAGCGACCGAGACATGCTTGCCGTATAGATCCCCCTTGAAATCAAATAGAAACGTTTCGAGGTTGGCTTTATTTTCGCCAAACATCGGACGAACCCCTAGGCTGGCGACGCCATGATAGCGACCGGCTTGGGCCCCTTCCAGCACATCAATCAGCACCGCATAGACGCCGAATGCTGGCGGGTGCAGCCTGTCGATGGACATGTTTGCGGTTGGATAGCCCAATTCGCGTCCCCGCTTTTCACCATGCAATACCGGGCCTTCGAGGCGGTGCCAGTGACCCAACATCGCGGCCGCATCGCGGGGGCGTCCACCGCTAAGTGCATTGCGTATAGCGGTCGATGAAACAGTGTTCGGCCCCTGCGCCATCAACGGGGCCACCGTTACACCAAAGCCCATCTCAGCGCCGAAATCCTGCAACAACGCAGCAGTGCCTGCCCGCGCTTTTCCAAACTTGAAATCCGCACCGATCACGACATGCCGCAGCCCCAACCCGGATAGCAGCACATCATACGCGAATGAACGGGGGCTCAGGCTCGAAAGAGCCGCGTCAAAATTCAATTCATAAAGCTTATCGACGCCGATTTTTTCCAATTGATGCGCGCGCGCTTCACCGCTCATCAACCGAAAAGGAGGAGCATCTGGGGCGAAGTATTCTCGTGGATGCGGTTCAAAAGTCACTACGCCAAGAGGCGCGTTCGGCACCGCATCCCGCGCCAAGTCTATAACAGATCGGTGCCCGAGATGTACCCCGTCAAAGTTTCCAATCGCCGCTGACGCGCCACGATCAGTAGGTGCTACATATTGATAGTCGCGAATGATTTCCATGGCCTAGGTGGTAGACGCGTCTGCCCGCGCTGACAAGCAGCACAACCTTACCTAGTCGCTAATATTATGGCTCGGGTCCAAGATTAAGAGGCCAAAGCAAACAGTCTGGGGAAATTTGCTTTAGTGTATGAAGCCTTTCCAGAACAAGGTGCACGCACAGGGCCGGATAGTCAGTCAAATTTGCGTGACGGAGCTAAAACTGTGGCTTCGCCAACCAATACCTTCTTGCCAGCAACAGCGCAGTGGCAATCAAGCTTCACCCGGCGTTTGGAGAAGTCGATGTCAGTCACTTTGACCTCAGCGTAGACCATGTCACCAGGCCGCACCGGGGCGAGAAACTTTAACGATTGCCCCATATAGACGGTACCATGACCAGGCAACTGTTCACCGATTACAGCCGAGATAAGCCCCGCTGTCAGCATACCATGCGCAATACGGCCTTCGAAAATAGTGTCGCGGGCATAATCGTCGTCCAAGTGCACCGGGTTACGATCTGTGGAAATTTGAGCGAACATTTCGATGTCTTCATCGGTCACCACCTTTTGCAGATGGCGTGACATGCCGATTTCAATATCTTCGATACAGATTGTGCCGCGGGGTAAATTATCCAACATACTGCACCTTTCCCGTAATAAAGTAACTCTTGTTTGGATTGTTATGAAACTTTATTACTTCGCAGTCGCAGAAAAGCAAGGGTAAATTTCACCTCAAAAAGCCGATGCTATAGGTCGGAGATGACATTTCGCGATCAAGAAAGCGCTTAAGAGCCTCTGGATCAGGCTGAGTCTGCGTGTGCGTTTCCTGCGCCGCCAACCCTCCAGTGATAAACAGAGAATCGATATCTTCGCCTATTGCGCCCTTTACATCTGTGTGAATTCCGTCGCCGATTGCCAGGATATCGCTATTCGCCACGTCCGCGCCCAACGCTGACAACTTGCGCCGCGCCAAGTCATAGATCGGAGGATGCGGTTTGCCGAAATAGAGGCTTTCCCCACCCATCTCGGTGTAAAGCGCAGCAACAGCACCGGCGCACCACTCGCGGATATCGCCCCGGTCCACCACGATGTCAGGGTTCGCACAGAGCAGCTTTAACCCTTTTTGTTTAGCTAACAGCAATTGCGGGCGTAGGATGGCGGGGTCAGTCAAGGGGTCAAACGGGCCGGTGCAAACGATGCCTTCTGCGTCTTCCAATGCAACTTTGTTAATTTCTACAGGGTCATCCAGAATTTCGATCGGGTCGAAAAAATGCTTGTCCGTGGGCGGGCCTAGATGCCAGACATCCGAACCCACCATTCCGCGATACATTGCCGTCCGCGCGGAATCGCCCGAGGTGGCAATATCGTCCCAAGCGTCTTCTGCCACGCCAAATTGACCTAATTGTTTAATCACTTGGTCGCGGGGGCGCGGAGAGTTGGTGACCAAAATGACTTTGCCCCCTGATCTGCGATACGCCTGAAGCGCGGTGACCGCATCAGGTAGCGCTTTCACACCGTCATGCACACAGCCCCAAAGATCTACAAACAAAGCTTCGTAGCGGTCAGTGATTTCGAAAAGGTTATTGATGATCTGGGTCATGTCGTGCTCCGCTCCGATTGGATTTATGCGCAGAAAGCATACATCCCGGTGCGGGGCAATAACTCAGCAGTTTCAAGAGAGAGATGATGCCGCATTAGATGCTGTGATAGATCCCGCCGCTTGTAACAAGGTCTAGTGAAATACATCCGGCCAGATAGCGCGGTAAAGGTGTTTCAAGCGCATCAAAAAGGCTCCACACTCTGGCGGGCTTCCAAGGTCTTCGACACCCGAAAGCTCAAGAAGCTCCTGCATTGCAGGAGCTTCTATACGCATAGTTTGTGAACCTCTGGTCGGTCAGACCTTGAGATTTGGTATTATCTGCTTTTTGCGGCTCATGACGCCAGGTAGCACCACGGTATCGCCGACGACAGTCGCGCCAAAGCTTTTCTCGGCAACGGATTTACTGAGCGCATTCGGAATAAGCATGGTGGCTTCTTCATTGAGAATATCCACTACGAACAGCAGTACCTGATCAGCGCCGTCCTCGGCAGCAACGCCGGGCATTGCCGCCATCAGCGCGTCCTTGCGGCTCAGGATGGATGCGGGCGATGTGGTTTCCAGAACTGACACGCGAAATTGCATGCTCCCGACTTCGTATTCTTTGCTGTCCATCCGCAGCAGTTCTGCTTCGGAAAATGACGATACATCAGATTTCGCTGCGAACATCTGTGCCGCATAATCGGCAATTTCCACGCCAAGTTCTTTGGCGAGCGACTGTGCTATGGTTTGATCCTCTGGGGTGGTCGTGGGGCTGCGGAATTCCAGCGTGTCGGACAGAATGCACGTCAACATCGCACCTTTGATGTCTTTTGGCATACGGGACATGTTTTCGCCGATCAGTTTGTACATGATCGTAGCTGTGCAAGCCAACGGCTCCATCACGATATGGATGGGGGTCTTGGTCTCAAGGCCACCAACCAGAAGGTGGTGGTCAATTATCGCCTTGATGTCCGCCTGATTGATATTTTCAGGCAGTTCCGCGGGGTTATTTGTGTCGACGATGACAACAGGTTGGCCAGCTTGAACGCCATCGATGATCTGCGGCTTATCAAGGTTCCAATGGTCCAGCATGAACAAAGCTTCAGTGTTGGGTTCCCCCAACAGAGCGGGCGAGGCTTCTATTCCCATGACTTCGTTCAGGTACCAAGACCATATGATCGGGCTGCCAGTGCTATCGGTGTCGGGGGATTTGTGGCCAAAAACAAGCGTCGTCATAAAGGTTTCCTGCGCTGGAGAGGTAAGAATTATTTGCCTTATATGGGGGGGCTGCGCGCTTGTCACCACCTGCATTTGTTCCGGGAGCTTGATGAAAAGATGATCAATTAACTCCGGTCAGGGGCTTCTCAGGCGATTGTGAAAACTGCTAACACTGCGGGCATGAGCACCGCGCGTGAAACGGACCTGTATCTGCCGATTAAATCCTTTCTCGAGGATCAGGGGTATGTAGTGAAATCCGAAGTCGGTGCCGCCGATGTCGTTGCTATTCGAGGAGCAGAGCCGCCGGTCGTGGTTGAGCTAAAGCTCGGGTTCAGTTTGGCATTGTTCCATCAGTGCGTGGCGCGGCTATCGGTCAGTGATGATGTCTATCTTGCCGTCGCGCGGCTGCCGGGCAAGCGTTTTGCAAAAGCAATCAAAAATAACTCGGCCTTGGCAAGACGTCTGGGCTTGGGGTTGATTACCGTTCGACTGAAAGATGGGTTTGTCGAGGTGCATTGCGACCCGGGGCCTTTTGTGCCGCGTAAGTCGCTTAAACGCCAGAAAACACTGCTGCGTGAATTTGCGCGGCGTCAGGGCGACCCCAATGATGGCGGGCAGACCAGAGCGGGGTTGGTAACGGCGTATCGGCAGGATGCGCTCAAGCTGGCGGTTTACCTTTATGAGGCGGGTGCCAGCAAAGGTGCAGATGTTGCCCGCGAGGCGGACGTGAAACGTGCGACGGTTATGATGCGCGACAACCACTATGGTTGGTTTGAAAAAATCGAAAAAGGCGTGTACGGCTTGTCCCCGACTGGGGCCGAAGCAGTAAATGTAGCCGCCCGTGTGCTCGGGGCAGGCTAAGTTCAGCTTACTAAAGCAGGTTGGTTAAAATTTTCTAGACTTCAATGCTTGACTAGAACAGGCGAGTTCCTTAGCTAAGCGTCGTTAGCACTCTATGGCATTGAGTGCTAATGGCCGCGCCTCTCCACCAGGAGAACGGGGCTTGGAAGAATAACTTTGAGCCTTAAGGAGCTGAAAGATGGCATTAAAACCGCTTCACGACCGCGTGTTGGTGCGTCGCACCGAAAGCGAAGAAAAAACCAAGGGTGGCTTGATCATCCCTGATTCCGCAAAAGAAAAGCCCGCTGAAGGCGAAATCGTTGCTTGCGGCGACGGCGCACGCAAAGACAGCGGTGAGCTGATCGAGATGGCTGTAAAAGTCGGTGACAAAGTGCTGTTCGGCAAATGGTCCGGTACAGAAGTCACGCTCGACGAAGAAGAGCTGCTGATGATGAAAGAAAGCGACATCATGGGGATCCTGTCCTGAATTCAGGCCGGACGGGGCCATGCGGCCCCACCCACGACACGCTGACATCAAAACAAGATTTTAGGAGAAGACACTATGTCTGCTAAAGATGTAAAATTCGGGACCGACGCCCGTAACCGTATGCTTAAGGGTGTGAACATCCTTGCTGATGCGGTTAAAGTCACGTTGGGTCCAAAAGGCCGCAACGTGGTTCTGGACAAATCCTTCGGTGCACCACGCATCACCAAAGACGGTGTATCCGTGGCCAAAGAAATCGAACTGGAAGACAAGTTCGAAAACATGGGCGCACAGATGGTCAAGGAAGTTGCTTCCCGGACCAATGACGAAGCAGGCGACGGTACAACAACCGCGACTGTTCTGGCCCAAGCCATCGTCAAAGAAGGCATGAAATCGGTTGCCGCTGGCATGAACCCGATGGACCTCAAGCGCGGCATCGATATGGCCACGTTGAAAGTCGTTGAAGCAATCAAAGCAGCAGCGCGCCCTGTCAACGACAGCGACGAAGTTGCACAGGTCGGTACGATCTCTGCTAACGGCGAAACTGAAATCGGCCGCCAGATTGCGGACGCGATGCAGAAAGTCGGCAACGAGGGTGTTATCACCGTCGAAGAAAACAAAGGTCTGGAAACAGAGACTGATGTTGTCGAAGGCATGCAGTTCGACCGCGGCTACCTGTCGCCTTACTTTGTCACCAACTCTGACAAAATGACGGTTGAGCTGGAAGATGCGATTATCCTGTTGCACGAAAAGAAACTCTCAAGCTTGCAGCCAATGGTTCCTCTGCTCGAGCAGGTCATCCAGTCGCAAAAGCCACTGTTGATCATCTCGGAAGACGTTGAAGGCGAAGCGCTTGCCACACTCGTTGTGAACAAGCTGCGCGGCGGCCTGAAAATTGCAGCGGTCAAAGCACCTGGTTTCGGCGATCGTCGCAAAGCCATGTTGCAAGACCTTGCAATCCTGACCGGCGGTCAAGTGATCTCCGAAGATCTGGGTATGAAGCTTGAGTCCGTTACAATGGACATGCTGGGCTCTGCAAAGAAAGTAACCATCACCAAGGATCTGACAACGATCATTGATGGCGCTGGCGAAAAGGCCGAGATCGAAGCACGCGTTGCTCAGATCCGTAACCAGATCGAAGAAACCACCTCCGATTACGACCGTGAAAAGCTGCAAGAGCGCGTTGCCAAACTGGCCGGCGGTGTTGCTGTTATCCGTGTTGGCGGCATGTCCGAAATCGAAGTAAAAGAGCGCAAAGACCGCGTTGACGATGCATTGAACGCGACACGTGCCGCTGTTCAAGAAGGTATCGTTGTTGGCGGTGGTGTTGCACTGGTTCAGGCGGGCAAAAAGCTCGAAGGTCTGGTTGGTGAGAACGCGGATCAGAACGTTGGTATTGCTATCGTGCGCAAAGCGCTTGAAGCACCGCTGCGTCAGATCGCTGAAAACGCTGGTGTTGACGGTTCCGTTGTGGCCGGCAAAATCCGCGAAAGCGACGACCTGAAGTTCGGCTTTAACGCTCAGACCGAAGAATATGGCGATATGTTCAAGTTCGGCGTTATCGACCCTGCCAAAGTTGTTCGTACTGCGCTGCAAGATGCGGCATCCGTTGCTGGTCTGTTGATCACAACAGAAGCCATGGTTGCTGATCGTCCGTCGAAAGACGGCGGCGGCGGCGGCGGCATGCCCGATATGGGTGGCATGGGTGGCATGGGCGGCATGATGTAAATCACGCCGTAGGGTTTTCTGACCCTTCGTCCACATTATCAAGGGGCACATCATGTGGTGTGCCCCTTTTTCGTTGGAACGTCGCCGGATGCTGGCCTAAGCAGACGTATGCGTATTTTTCTGCTGACCACTTTAGTGATGATTGCTTTTGCGGCAAATTCGGTGCTCACCCGTTTGGCGATCGTCGGTGGCCATATCGACCCGGCTGGTTTCGCCATCGTTCGGGTCATTTCCGGCGCGGTGGTGCTATGGCTGATGCTGGTACTACGCGGCGGGCGGATCCAATGGCCCGGTACGCGCCATATATTTGGGGCGGTAACGCTGGCAGTCTATATTATCGGGTTTTCTCTTGCGTATTTCACCTTGGACGCAGGTTTAGGGGCATTGATATTGTTTGGCGTCGTTCAGATTGGGATGTTTGCGCATGGGGCTTTGCTTGGTGTTCTTCCGTCACGGCGTAAATTCATCGGTGCAGGGGTCGCTTTTTCGGGATTGGTTCTCGTGTTGTGGCCCGGTACCGGCGGGCGACTTGATCCAGTGGGTGCCGCTTTGATGATCGCCGCAGGGCTAGGTTGGGCCGCTTATACGATCATCGGCAAAAAATCTGACGATTCGCTGGCGGATACAGCGGGAAATTTCGTCGTATGCATTCCGCTGGTGGCGTCGCTATTCTGGGTGGAAGACACGTTCTTTACCCCGGTAGGGCTGGCTTTAGCGATGGTTTGCGGTGCTGTTACATCGGGGTTTGGCTATGCTCTTTGGTACAGTGTTCTACCAAAGCTGGCACAGTCCACCGCCGCAGTGGTGCAGTTATCAGTACCGGTGATCGCAATACTGGCAGGCGCGTTGCTTTTGGCTGAACCGCTTGAGATAAAGATTATTGTCGCCACTGTATTGGTGCTGGGAGGAATTGGGCTGGCAGTCAGCGCACGATCACCTCAAGCGGGTCATAACTGACCCCATCCGCAGCAAAGGCGACCTCGGCTAGACTGTCAGGTTTGAAGCGCAATTGCTTCATTTCCTCGGCGGAAACCCAACGGCGATCTGTGACGATACTTTCCGTATCCTCCCAAGCTGGGTCGATTGCTGCCGACCCTACGACCTGACAGCGAAAATAGATATCGACCTGATGATAGCCGCTGGAGGGGTCATGGAATTCGTTGACCAGACACGGGTCCATCACGGTGATACGCAGGCCGGTCTCCTCAAGCACTTCGCGGTTAAGGTTTTCGATTAGCGATGTACCGGGCACGACCCCACCCCCCGGCGCGCACATTAGGTCGCTTTGCCCGTCTGGATAGGCGTTCACCAAAAGCAGCCGACCTTGGTGAACCAGCACGGCGCGCACCGCGAGCCGAGGGATAGTTCCAGCCATAGCGCTTCTTTCCCCCCAACCTTTGCGTGAAGCATTTCACATATGGTGATTTCAGTCTATCTGATCGTTGATATGAAAACTTTTGATACCCTTCTTGTACTGCCATTGATCTTGGCAAACTGCGCACAGGCGGAACCATCGCTTGAAGATGCAGGTGTGGGGCGCTGTGTTGTGCTGTTGCATGGGCTGGCGCGCACGGAAACTTCATTTGCCGTTATGGAAGCGGCGCTGGAAACCGAAGGGTATAAGGTCGTTCGCCCCGGCTACCCCTCCACCACTGCGCGGGTAGAAGAGCTGGCTCGGCAAACATTGCCCGCCGCTGTAAAAAGCTGCGGCACTGATAAGGTTGATTTCGTGACCCATTCGATGGGCGGTATTTTGTTGCGACAATGGGTGGCGGACGTCGGTGATACGCACATTGGTCGGGCCGTTATGCTAGCCCCCCCTAATCATGGCAGTGAGGTCGTAGATGTTCTTGGGGCTTTGGCTGCGTTCAACTGGATGAACGGGCCTGCGGGTGCCCAGATGGGAACCGGGAAAGATTCACTACCGCTGCAACTGCCACCGGTTACGTTTGATCTGGGGGTGATCGCGGGAACGCAATCGCTGAACCCGTATTTTTCGTCACTGCTGCCCGGTCGCGACGACGGCAAAGTATCGGTCAAGTCGGCCCGGGTTCAAGGAATGCGGGATTTTATCACGCTGCCGGTGACTCATACTTTCATCATGATGAATCCTACGGCAATTGCCCAGACGATGGCCTATTTGAACACGGGTCAATTCGACCGGTCCTTGGGCTTTGTTGAAGCGGTTCTTGACACCTTCGGGTGCCCGAATGCCAATTGTCTAGCCGGAAGCGGAGCAAGCGATGCTAAACCTTGAGCTTACCGGCGCAAAAGTGTTGGGGCAGGGTGGGCTTGAAAGCCGGCCCTTGGCTATCGCAGACGGTTTTATCGTAGATGGGGTGCCAGGCAGGACAATCGATCTGACTGGGTACATGATCTTGCCGGGGATCATCGACGTGCATGGTGACGGGTTTGAACGACATCTGGCCCCGCGTCGTGGCGCGATGAAGACCTTATCGGAAGGGTTGGTTGCAGCCGAAGCTGAACTGGCCGCCAATGGCATTACCACCGCCGTTCTGGCGCAGTTCGTCAGTTGGGAAGGCGGGTTGCGCGGGTTAGAGTTTGCAGACCAAGTATTTCGCGCAATCCGCAAGGTCTCCCCCGATCTGGTCACGGATCTGCGCGGTCAACTGCGGTTTGAAACCCATATGCTTGATCTTTATCCAACAATAGCTCAGCGCATGGCCGAATGGGGGCTTTCGTACATCGTATTCAATGACCATCTGCCCCACGCGCGTCTGGCCGAGGGGAAGTTGCCAAAGCGCATGGTGGGTCAAGCGTTGAAAGCGGGGCGTAGCCCTGAAGCGCATTTGAAACTGATGCAAGACCTGCATGGTAATAGTGCCGATGTTCCATCTGCTTTGGACACCCTGTGCGCAACTTTGGCGGGGCAGGGTATCCAGATGGGGAGTCATGATGACACTACGCCTCAGGGGCGCGCGGCATGGCGAAAGCGAGGCGTTTTTGTTGCCGAGTTTCCTGAAACGCTCCCGGCTGCCGAAGCTGCGGCGGAGGCAGGTGATCAGGTGGTGTTGGGGTCACCCAATGTGGTGCGTGGAGGATCGCACAACGGCAACGTGTCGGCGGTGGATCTGATTATGATGGGGGTTGGTGGGGCGCTCGCGTCCGATTACCACTACCCTTCGCCGCGTCGTGCCGCTTTCATGCTGGCGGACAGCGGGGTGATATCGCTGTGCCAAGCGTGGCATCTGGTGTCGTCTGGCCCGGCGGCAGTGCTGGGGCTGACAGACCGAGGGAGTCTGGATATCGGAAAGCGCGCGGATGTGTTGGTTTTGGATACTTCCACCCGCCGGGTCGCGATGACCATGGCGGGCGGGCGCGTTAGTTATATGTCTGGTGAAATTGCAATGCGGTTCGTCGCCTAGGAAAGCCGCTGGACGATATTGATATGGCCCATTTTGCGTCCTGGTTTCACGTCTGCCTTACCATAAAGATGTAACGCGGTATCACGGTTCTTGAGCAGTTCGGGCACCCGATTCATATCATCACCGATCAGGTTTTCCATAACCACGTCCGCATAGCGACTGCCATCGCCCAAGGACCATCCAGCGACAGCGCGAATGTGTTGTTCGAACTGGTCGACGGTGCAGCCGTTTTGGGTCCAGTGACCCGAGTTATGAACCCGCGGAGCGATCTCGTTCACGATAAAACCTTGCGGGGTCACGAATAGCTCTACCCCCATGACACCAACATAATCCAAAGAGTTGAGTATATTTGCCGTAAGCAGCACGGCGTCCATGCGCTGCGAGGCAGTTAGGCGGGCCGGCACGGTAGTCGTGTGCAAGATGCCGTCACGGTGGACATTTTCACCGGGATCATAACAGGCGACTTCGCCCGTCGCACTTCGCGCACCGATCACCGATACCTCGGCGGAAAATTCCACAAACCCCTCCAGTACGGCGGGGTGCTCTGCCATATCAGCCAGTGCTGATGCTGCATCGTCAACGCTGCGTAAACGTGATTGGCCTTTGCCATCATACCCAAAGCGCCGTGTCTTCAAGATCGATGGCGCACCTATGGTTTCCAGTGCGGTTTTTAGGTCATTGGCACTGGCAATATCTGCAAATGGCGCGACTTTTAGGCCCAAATTCTTTAGAAAGGTCTTTTCGATCAAGCGATCCTGGCTGGTTCGCAAAGCCTCGCGGTTGGGATGGATCGGCGTGATGCTTTCGATCACGTCCAGCGCGGCGGTGGGGATGTTTTCAAATTCGAATGTGACGACATCACAGGCTTTGGCGAAGGCGGCCAATGCCTCAACGTCGTCATAGCTTGCAGTGGTGATGGAATGTGCAACGTCAGCCGCAGGCGGGTTTGCTCCGGGCTCGAATATATGTGTGCGAAACCCCAGTCGCGCCGCGGCGACAGACAACATTCTGCCCAACTGGCCGCCGCCCAAGATACCTATCGTAGCGCCTGGTTTCAAAGGGTCAGTCATCTGTCGGCTCCTCTTTAATGGACGCGCTAAGCGCTGCTCGCCAATCATCCAACCGTTTGGCCAGACCGTCGTCTTGAAGCGCAAGAATGCCTACTGCCATCAGGGCCGCGTTTGCTGCCCCCGCAGCGCCGATGGCCATGGTTGCAACTGGGAACCCGCGTGGCATCTGCAAAATAGAGTAAAGTGAATCTACCCCGGACAGGGCTTTGGTCTGAACGGGTACGCCGATCACCGGCACGCGGGTCTTGGATGCCATCATACCGGGCAGATGCGCCGCACCTCCGGCCCCTGCGATAATGACCTGCAAACCACGATCAACGGCGGTTTTGCCATAGGTCCATAGACGGTCGGGCGTCCGGTGGGCAGAGACGATTTTTGTCTCGTAAGTCACGCCCAATTCATCAAGCAACACGGCGGCTTCGCGCATGGTCACCCAATCGGATTGCGAGCCCATGATTATACCGACAGATGGATTTTTCATGAAAGGGGCCTTTGTAAGATCACATCAGAAGCGCGCACTATAGCCATCAGCCTGCGCGTGGCAATCCGCAGTGGAGAGAGTTATGCGGTGATATCCGGTGTTAAGCGATCTTCGATCTGCGCAATCAGGTCTTTCAACCGCAGCTTACGTTTTTTCAAGCGCTGCATTGTCAATTGTTCGCCAGTACCTTTTTCGGCCAAAGCGTGGATTGCATCATCAAGATCGCGGTGCTCGCGCCGGAAAACTTCAAGTTCAACACGCAGGACGTCGTCGTTTTTCATCGACAGATCTGATGGAGCATTCATAACATGATACGATTCTTATTTAATTCAGCTCTGTGAATATACGCATTTACCTTTCAAAGGCATAGCCCTTGCGTCTGGCGTGTCCACTCCCCATATTTAGGCTATCGGTCGCCGATTTAGGGGCCAAAACGACTGACTGTCGCTTGATCTAAAGGACGTGTCTTATGACGAAGTTAACTCTGGCTTCTTACCCTCATATGCTAGGGTTTGAGCAACTTGAACGTGTGTTGGAACGTACGGCCAAGGCCGGAAACGAAGGGTATCCACCGTTCAATATCGAACAAACATCAGATTATAGCTACCGGATAACCCTTGCCGTGGCAGGTTTTGCGGAACAAGATCTGTCGATAACCGTTGAGGATAGACAGCTTGTCATTCGCGGACGGCAGGTTGAAGGTGGCGAGGATAGAGTGTTCCTTCATCGCGGCATCGCAGCTCGACAATTCCAACGGTCTTTTGTTTTGGCCGATGGTGTCGATGTCGGCGAAGCGTTGATGGAGAATGGTTTGCTTCATGTGGACCTGACCCGCGCAAAGCCTGAAAAAGTGGTGCAAACGATTAAAATCAGAAAAGGGGAATAAGATGCAAAACGAAGATACGCATACTCAGGACCGCACAGTGTACGTCAAGACCATCGCTGTTTCTGACCTGCCCCTTGAAGTTCGAGAACAAGTCGAAGGGTTGAAAAATCTTTACGCTGTTCACGATGCGGACGGGCAACAACTGGCGCTTGTCGGAGACCGCAAACTGGCCTTCAGCCTAGCCCGCGATCACGATTATGCCCCCGTTATGGTTCACTAGCCGGAAGGTTTTTCCGAACCATAGTACTTAAGTTGGTGAGGCCGCACATCGTTGCGGCCTTTTCTATTTTTGCCCAAGCCTGTAAACGGGGTATAAATGTATATGGATGCCCCTATGACCGAAGCCGCCATCGCCGTTTTACCCTATGGGAGCAAGTTGGGGCGATGTCTGTCTGTTCGGGATCTGGATGAGTTAATCTGGCCCATTGGTCGTCCAGCGCGATTGTCGTCAGGTCGCATAGCAGATTTGTCGCCGGATGATCATCTGATCATCTATCCCAAAACCAACATGCATTTTTTGCCAAACCTCGGAACGCGGGCCAAAGTAACTGCAATGGTGGTTGAGCCATCTATTATCCACGCGCGGCATCTGCGCTGGCTGCGCCTTACGTACCGGCGCTTTTTCCGGGTTATGACCTATCACCAAACTTTGCTGGACCACATTCCCAACGGACTTTTTTTGCCGTACGGGACCACCTGGGTGCCCGATTACGACGAGATTAATCTGGAAAAAACCCGACATATGTCGTTGATTGCGTCGGGAAAACGCGACCACGAGGGGCATCAGCTTCGCCATCGATTGGTTCAGCACGTCCATCAAGCGCAACTGGATGTTAAGGTCTTGGGGCGCGGTTATGCGCCATTCGACCGCAAGAGCGAAGGCTTGGCACCGTATCGCTTTTCCGTGGTGATCGAGAACGTTCGAGAGCCGAATTATTTCAGTGAAAAACTGGTCGATGCCATCCTATGCGAAACTGTCCCGATTTACTGGGGATGTCCCAATATTGCGGATTTTATCGACACCGCAGGCATGATCATCTGCGGCACCGAAGAGGACGTAGAACGCGCCATCGCAGCCGCGTCGCAAGCGCAATACGATGCGCTGGCCCCGGCTTTGCAACGTGCCAAACCGCAGGCGGCGTCTTTTTTTGATCTTGAGCTGCGTGCTGCGGAAACGTTAAAGGCCAGCCTGTAGCGGCTGGCCTTAATATTTCATCTGACTGGGGAAGGAGCCGTCACCCCTTGATCAGCCCCATGCTTTCCAGCTTCAACAGCACTTGGTGTGCACAGTTGTCGACATCGACATTCTCGGTTTCGACGCGCAGTTCGGGGCTTTCGGGAACATCATAGGGGTCCGAAATCCCGGTGAATTCCTTGATCTTGCCTTCGCGTGCCAGCTTGTACAGCCCCTTGCGGTCCCGGCGTTCGCATTCTTCAATCGACGTACCAACGTGGATCTCGACGAAGGCGCCAAAGGATTCCACATCCTCGCGCACAGCGCGGCGCGTGGTGGCGTAGGGGGCAATGGGCGCGCAGATCGCGATACCGCCGTTCTTGGTGATCTCGCTTGCGACATAGCCGATGCGACGGATGTTCAGATCGCGGTGTTCCTTGCTGAAGCCCAGTTCGGACGACAGATTTTTGCGCACGATGTCGCCGTCAAGCAGCGTCACTGGTCGGCCGCCCATTTCCATCAGCTTAACCATCAAGGCGTTGGCAATCGTCGATTTACCCGAGCCGGAAAAGCCGGTGAAGAACACGGTAAAGCCCTGTTTGTTGCGGGGCGGACGTGTGCGGCGTAGTTCGGTCACGACCTCGGGGAACGAAAACCATTCTGGGATCTCAAGCCCTTCTTGCAAACGACGGCGCAATTCGGTGCCCGAGATGTTGAGAATGGTGATGTCATCTTTGTCGTCAATTTCGTCAATGGCCTCGTATTGAGCGCGTTCCTGCACCCAGACCATATGTTTGAAATCGACCATTTCGATGCCCATTTCTTCTTGATGCTCGCGGAACAGGTCCTGCGCATCATAGGGGCCATAGAAATCTTCGCCTTGGCTATTGTTGCCGGGGCCTGCGTGATCGCGGCCCACGATGAAATGGGTGCAGCCGTGGTTCTTGCGGATAAGCCCGTGCCAAACCGCCTCGCGGGGGCCGGCCATGCGCATGGCAAGATTCAGCAGGCTCATCGACGTGGTGGCCGCGGGGTATTTGTTCAACACCGCCTCATAGCAGCGCACGCGGGTAAAGTGATCAACGTCGCCCGGTTTGGTCAGGCCAACTACGGGGTGGATCAACAGGTTCGCTTGCGCTTCGCGGGCGGCGCGGAAAGTCAGTTCCTGATGCGCGCGGTGCAGCGGGTTACGGGTCTGGAACGCCACAACCTTGCGCCAGCCCATCTTGCGGAAATACGTTCGCAATTCATTCGGCGTATCACGACGCGCCTTGAAATCATAATGAACCGGTTGTTGAATACCGGTCACCGGACCGCCGAGATAAACGTTGCCGGCGGTGTTGTGCAGATAGTTCACTGCTGGGTGGGCGCTGTCATCGGCACCAAACACCTTTTCGGCCTCGTTCGACTTGTTTGGCGTCCAGCGGTCGGTGACGGTCATGATGGCCAGAATAACGCCTTCTTGGTCCCGCAGCGCGATATCCTGGCCGATCTCAAGACCTTCGGCAAACTTCTCTGACACATCCAGATTAATTGGCATCGGCCACAGCGTGCCATCTGCCAGACGCATATTTTCGACGACGCCGTTGTAATCCTCTTCCGTTAGGAAACCTTTTAGCGGGTTGAACCCGCCGTTCATCAACAGCTCAAGATCGCAAATCTGGCGCGGCGTAAGATCATGACTGACCAACTGGCCTGCTTCCACCTTCAGCTTTTGCGCCGAATCGTATGAGACATAAAGTTCAGGGATCGGGGCAAGGTTGGGTGTCTGCATGGAAGTCTCGCAATCTAATAAGTTCAAATCGGAATAGGCCGGCACATAAACCGGCCTACCTGCGCTAGGCAACCTCTGCGGCACGTTTGGGGCAATTTACGGACAAAGGCGTGATTTTTACTGAAACGAGGTAATCTTATCCCAATAAATACCAATCTATACGAACATTATGCGTCTGAATTTACCTTGGCACCATAGCCTAGCGGCAAAGAAGTTTCTCTGCCTTCATCATCACCGACCTCAGCAAGGAATCGCTCGGCCTCTAGGGCTGCCATGCATCCCATGCCTGCGCTGGTGACAGCCTGCCGATATTTGTAATCGGTCAAATCGCCAGCAGCGAATACACCCGGGATCGAAGTTTCGGTGCTGTCGGGCTTGGTTACGACATAGCCGCCCATATGGGTTTCCAGTACATCCTTGACCAGTTCACTTGCCGGTGCGTGCCCGATGGCGACAAATACGCCTTTGCAGGGGATGTCGGTGATTTCCCCGGTTTCGACATGCTTGACCTTGACGCCTTCGACGCCGAGAGGCGCGTCGGTGCCATAGACTTCTTCAAGCTGGTGAAACCAAAGTGGTTCGATCTTGGGGTTTTTCATCAGCCGGTCGATCAGTATTTTTTCGGCCCGCAGTTCATCGCGACGATGTATCAACGTCACCTTGGACGCGAATTTAGTCAAAAAAAGCGCTTCCTCCACTGCGGTATTACCGCCGCCGATGACTACAATTTCTTGATTGCGATAGAAGAAACCGTCGCAGGTTGCACAGGCAGAGACACCAAAGCCTTTGAACTTCTCCTCTGATTCTAACCCCAGCCATTTCGCGCGCGCACCCGTGGCCAACACTACTGCATCCGCCACATAAGTGGTGCCGCTGTCGCCCTTGGCGTGAAAGGGGCGGCTGGACAGATCCAGATCAGTTATAATGTCGCCGATGATCTCAGTACCCATTGCTTTGGCATGATCTTGCATGCGGGCCATCAGGTCGGGGCCTTGAACCTCGCTGTCGCCGGGCCAATTTTCAACTTCGGTCGTGGTGGTAAGCTGACCACCAGGTTCAATGCCTTGTACCAATATCGGGTCCAACATCGCGCGGCTGGCATACACGCCGGCTGTATATCCTGCGGGGCCGGAGCCGATGATCAGTAGCTTTGTTTTACGCGTATCGGCCAATGTTAGCCCCCTTGGAATATATGTGATCAGGTTCCCACCGATATAGCGATCCGTCGGGTTGCCTTAAAGCCCAAGTTTGCATATCGGCCCTGCAAACCCCGCATTATGCGTATCATCGCATAATTTGATAAATCACATCAGATAATTGCGCGGTAACGAAAGAATATTGCGTCTGAAGTTATGGGTGCTATAACAATCGAAAATACCATGGGGGATATATGGCAGGGACGCGGCTTGATCCGATTGATCGGAAAATCTTAGCCGAATTGCAAGCAGACGGGCGTATGACGAATGTCGAGCTTGCAAAACGCGTTGGAATCTCTGCGCCGCCATGCCTGCGTCGGGTGCGCACGCTTGAAGAGAGCGGGTTCATTCGGGGCTATCATGCAGATGTGAACGCCCGAGAACTGGGGTTCGAAGTCCAGGTGTTCGCGATGGTTGGCCTTGCCAGCCAAGCTGAATCCGACTTGACAGCATTCGAGGAAAAGTGCCGCAGTTGGCCGTTGGTTCGGGAATGCCACATGCTGAATGGCGAAGTGGATTTCGTGCTGAAATGTGTCGCGCCGGATCTGTCGAGCTTCCAAAGCTTTCTGACGGGACAATTATTGACCACACCGAACGTCGCAAGCGTGAAAACCAGTTTGGTGATCCGCCCCGCCAAGGATGAGCCGGGCGTGCCTTTTGATGTATTAGAAAGCCGGTTAAGCGCTTCGGCCTAATAAGCAAAAGCTAGGCGGCAGGCGTTCGTACCTGAACTGCACGCCGATAATTGAGCGGGCCAAAATCGTCCAGCTTTTTGATGTGAGGAAACATCGACAGCAACTTGTCACGCATATGGAGCGGAATATCACGCAATGTATTCTGACCGGGATGATAGGTTTCAAGCTCTAACCCGTTAACGCACACCACCGAATGCCGTTTGAGGCAGAGATGGAACAACTGTACCGGGGTCGGCGGAGAAATTTCGATGATATTGATGCCGTCTATCAAGTCATAAAGCGAGGTTAGGACCGGCTTGGGTGATTGATCGCCGCGCATGGCCATTGGTGTGTGTAGTACCCGCGCTGCGGGGCCAAATGTCGGAAACCCTGATGGTCTGCCTTGGCCAAAACTGTCGGCCATTACCCGGACAAGCGGGGTACGTCGGCCGGTGTCGGCGGGGATAAAGCTGCTCGACCCGATCCAAAGCACCGGCGATGGCTGACCGTCAACGTCTAGGATGTGGTCACCTGGTTGCAGATCCTCAACGGCGATTTCGCCATTGGTAGTCTGCACAAGCGTGCCACGAGCGAATGCTGAAAAAGCGTTTTCGAACAACGCCACAGCGGGTGCACGTGACTGGCCCATGAAAATTGTCCCGTCCGGGCGTCTGGCGACGAATTCGTAGCTGCGCTGCGGGACCGAAAGGTGCCCGAGCTCTTTCAAGGAAGTTTGAGCGAAATAGGACGACGCAGGGCTGATTGGCGTTGATCGGTCAACGCGATTGGATTCAGCTGAAGGGGCGACATTGAACATCATATATTCACTTTCGTTTTCGCGTTTAGCGCTCTCTACTTCCCACTCTGAATTTGGACAAATATTCGCAATATGGTTTTCGTGTTGTGTGCTGGCCGGTAGCCAATTTCATGGTCAGCCACGGGACCTAGAGAAGGGTATTCCGCGCCATGTTCGTGGGTCTGGGGCAGGGACCTTCGACTACATTAAGCAGAGTAAGTTCTTTCAGGCTGTCTTGCGTGCGGGCAGCGAAGCGGTTCTTTTGGCGATAAATGCTGCGCGGGTTGTACCACGTGTCCATGGCAGCGCTGTCTCGTCCTGAGCTGCGGCCTTGATGATCGACTTGATGAAACGTGTATTGGTTTTCATGGTCTTGCTCCTGCTGTCTACGGGCAATCTGCCCTTCCTTAAATGCAGTATGCAGGCGCTTTCGGGCGAGGTTTAGGCAAACGAACAGCTAGGCGTAAAAACTTTATCGTTTGACTGGTCCCATTGTGGCATCACCGGTCTGTCAAAAATTAACCAAGTTTTAAGGGGTTTGCATATAGGGAGCAGAAGCCGTGGCCGTGTTTTGTGGACCGGTTTAAGGCAAGACCATGGCGCTGTACCGGCGCATTTATGCCTAATTTCCCTTGTTACAGCGTGATAGCGGCTATCAACCGACCGTAATCAGCTTCCTTCGCATGAGTGCTGCGCCGATATGAATAGAATCGGTCGGGGTTACTGTAGGTGCAGTGTCGCGTCCATTCAGCATGGCCCACGCCAGTTGTACGCAAACGGTGCAGACCAAAGCCGGCTAGATCAAATTGCATCTTATCGCCTGCGCCATTTGCAAAGAAACGCGCATATTCGGGATCTTGGGCTAAAAAGCTATCTAAGAACTCGGGGCCGACCTCATAGGCGCGTTGGCTGATACAGGGCCCAATCACCGCCGTGATGTTGTTGCGATCAGCACCTAGATTTTCCATCGCGTCGACCGTGGCGTCCAAGACACCGTCTAACGCGCCGCGCCAACCGGCATGCGCCGCCCCGATTACACCAGCATCGAGATCAGAGAATAAAACTGGTTGGCAATCGGCTGTCAGCACAGACAGCGCCAGCCCAGGCGTGGCAGTGACCATCGCATCGGCGCGCGGCTTTTCTGCCAGCGGCCGGTCTATCGTTATGACAGTCGCTGAATGGATCTGGTGTACGCCAATCAAATGATCGCTTTCCACCCCCATGGCATCAGCCACACGAGCGCGATTAATCGCAACAATCTCGCGCTGGTCCGAACTTCCGGAGCCGCAATTGAGCCCGGAAAATACGCCTGAAGAAGCGCCGCCGTGCCGGGTGAAAAAGCCGTGACGAACCGGGCCCAGACTGTCAGAGGTAAGAATTTCTAGCGTCATGGTTCCAATCCCGGCAGCGGGGGCTGGGTTGGTGGATATAGCCCCATTACTTTAAACAGGTTTCCCATTTCTGACGGGTGCGTCAAGCGTCGATGTGCCGCGATGTGCGTTTCCAACGCAGTGCCGCTCATTGCTTTGGCTAAGGTATGTGCTCGCTGCGTTATTCCAAGTCGTTCAAGAAAGACCCCCTGAGGCGTGACACGCGAATGCTTTGCCGGTGAAGCGGCCAATGCAAGTTTCTCAAAATCGACATGGGCTGTCAGATCACATTGGCCAGGGGCCGTCAGCGGGTCTACGGATTTATGCCCCATCAAGGCCTGCAAAGTGTCGCCAAGGCTGCGCCAATCACCATAGTCGATGATCAGTGCCGCGCCACCGTAGGTGGCAATACGGTGCGATATAGGGTGCATGTAACCTGTAAGCGGGGTGCAGTTTTCGACCAAATCGCCGTCGACAGTATCATCCAACCGATCACTCAGCGCGGGTAGCGGTAGTCTTGGACCGAGGCCAAAGCTCAGCGCCCCATTGCGGTGTGAAATATGGCGCTCGCGCCATCCTTTATCATCGCGGACAAACTGGCGGATAGGAAGCGCATCGAAAAATTCGTTCGCGACAAGATAGAGTGGTTGTTCGCCTAGTTCGTCAGGCGTGTCTAACCACCGTATGGTGTACCCAGCCAAGGTCGTACTTTGAATGTCGCGCAATGTTGGCGATGCTTCGACCAGAACGATTTCAGCGGCTTCGACAAAGCCCGGTACGCTTTGGGTTGCGCGCAAGATGTCCGCCATCAGCGTGCCGCGCCCCGGGCCAAGTTCGGCAACCGTAAACTGGGCGGGGGCACCTTGAGACAGCCAAGTTTGGGCCAGACAAAGACCGATGAGTTCTCCGAACATCTGGCTGATCTCGGGAGCGGTGACAAAGTCTCCGTCAGCGCCAATGGGATCACGGGTCGTATAATAACCCAAAGTCGGGTGCAGCAGGCAGGTTGTCATATAGTCGTCTAGCCGCATCGGACCTTGTGACCGGATGCGGCTAATGATGGTGTCCAGCAGTGTCGTCATCCGTTACGTTTTGCCCGCAGGATGAAATAGATGCCGATGGCAATCATCGGCAAGCTCAGCAGTTGCCCCATCGTCAAACCCCAGCCGCTGACCTGCCAAGCAAGCCCCAAGGGGTTGCCTGAGCTAACGAACTGCGCATCAGGCTGGCGTACGAATTCCACGGCGAACCGAGCAAGGCCGTAACCGGTCAGAAATGTACCGCCGATCAGGCCTTCGTATTTCAGCGCGCCACGACGCCAAGCCATGTAGATCAGCAACGCTCCCAAGATTAGCCCTTCGAGCAATGCCTCGTAAAGCTGCGACGGATGGCGGGCACATATGCCTACTACGTCTGGGCAGTTCTGCGCCGACACGGTCGGAAACGCGACACCCCAAGGAAGATCAGTGGGTCTGCCCCAGAGCTCGGCATTGATGAAATTGGCAAGCCGGCCCAAGAACAGACCCGGCGCCAGACCAAGGCAAACCATGTCACCCGTTGATATTGTGTTGATCCGTTTGCGCAGGGTGAAAATCAGC
>DRFG01000288.1 GCA_011050655.1 Roseobacter sp. | reverse complement strand
TTGTACAGTCATGTTATCGGCAAGGGTGAAATGCTGATGCACCATACCCACACCTGCCTCTAGGGCTGCACGCGAATTTCCCGGTGGCAACGCTTGCCCGAAGACTTCGACGCTACCGCTATCGGCCGTGTATTGACCGAAGAGAATGTTCATGAGGGTCGTCTTGCCCGCGCCATTTTCGCCCAACAGGGCGACGACCTCACCACGGCGCAAGGACAAGCTGATTGCGTCGTTTGCAATCAGCTTGCCAAAGCGTTTGGTAATGGCGTTAAGACGAAGAACAACGTCTGCTGTGTCGTGCATCAGTTTATGACGATGCAGGTTCAGCGTCGTTGATCTCGACCGTATAATCACCTGACATGATTTCGGCCTCGCGTTTTTTGATCAGGTCACTCGCAGCTTCGGGAACTTTCCCCTCAAAGGTACCAAGTGGGGCCAAAACGTTACCGCCTTCGTTCATAAACGAATAAACGCCGTAATCTGCGGCCTTAAAGGTACCAGCTTTGACTTCCGAGATCGCCTTGTCCAGCGTTGGTTCGAAATTCCAGATCGCCGATGCGACGACAGTCTCGGGATATTCGCTTTGCGTGTCGATAACGTTACCGATCGCCAGCACGCCCTTTTCCTTGGCGGCATCAGATACACCAAAACGCTCTGCATAAAGCATGTCAGCGCCGTTTTCGACCATCGCGAACGCAGTTTCCTTAGCCTTGGGCGGATCAAACCAAGAGCCAATGAAGCTGACCTGGAATTTGATGTCCGGGTTCATTTCACGGGCACCTGCCATGAACGCATTCATCAGTCGGTTTACTTCCGGGATAGGAAAACCGCCTACCATCCCAATATTGCCGGATTTGCTCATCGACCCTGCGATGATGCCAGACAGGTATGACGCGTCTTGAATATAATTATCGAACACTGCAAAATTAGGCAGCGCAGCATCTTCCTTAAAGCTCGATCCCATAAGGAAAGCTACTTCAGGGTATTCCGCAGCCACTTCGCGAGCTTCTGCTTCTGCACCAAAAACTTCGCCTATAATCAACTTGTTACCTGCTTCGGCATATTCACGCAGCACGCGGGCATAATCGGTATTGCTGACATTTTCAGAATAGGCGTAAGCAATGTCACCGCGTTCTTGGGCTGCCATCGCCGCCTTGTGGATGCGGCTTACCCATTGCTGCTCTACCGGCACGGTATAAACCCCCGCAACCTTGATTGGTTCAGCGGCCAGTACGGCCGAACCGAATGCAGTCGCAACCAGCGCTGTTGTAGCAGTTGTCGCTAGAAAGCGGCGTCTATTAATAGATCCTTGAAGAATTTTCATGTTTTTGACCCCCTTATTGATTGTTATTGACCGTAGCGTGCTTTGATTTGCGGCAACGGGTCAAGCTGTCTTTTACCAAATGGTCAAGATACAGCATTCTTGATTGCCATCTGGCAGTGCGGCTTGGGTCGGCGCATAAGTTTTAATCACACAGGCGTTTATTCCTATGTCCCTGATAAATCAACACTAAGACAAGTTCGCTGACAACGATTGGCTCCGGCACCAGCCGCTGTCGGGTGCCGCGTGTGAAACAGCGCCTCGGCGGGTGGCGATCTCGGCGGTCGCACAAAAAAAGGAGAGCCGAGGCTCTCCTTTGAGGTTTCACTATTCAGGCCAAATATTACTATGTGCTCGATATTGTCATTGCCTGCGGCCTGAACAGCGTCAAAGGGCGAGCGCACCCGCCCCGTGTAAGGTGCCCCGACCCTAAAGCCGGGGCGTATTATTTAGCTACAACCCGAAGTCCCACCGCAGGTGTTGCACTTCATACAAGTACCGTTCCGCACGAGCGTGTAGTTACCGCATTCGCCGCATGCTTCACCTTCATAGCCCTGCATCTTGGCCTTGGTACGGGCGTCAATACCAACGGATCCACTGGACACCGCCGTAGAAGAACCCATCGCCGCTGCAACCGCTTGCGATGCCATCTGAGGGGCGATTTTCTCAAGGGTGGCGAGGCTGCTATCGCCCTGCCCGCCTTGGAGCAAAACCAGTTCTTGCGGCATGCGATTACGCAGATACCCAGTCGAACTGATCTGCCTCAGCACTTCCAGTGACCTCGTTGCCGCTGTCTCAGATAGTTCGGAGACGTTGCGGACGCTCTCTTCTTCACCCCGCCCGATACTGTCGAACGATGCGCCTTCGGGCTGCACATGCGCCAGATCGGTGCGGTCCAGATAGGACACGGCCAGCTCGCGGAAGATATAGTCAAGGATCGAGGTTGCATTCTTGATGCTGTCGTTGCCCTGAACCATGCCAGCGGGTTCGAATTTGGTAAAGGTGAACGCATCGACGAATTCTTCAAGCGGCACGCCGTATTGCAGACCCACGGACACAGCGATGGCAAAGTTGTTCATCATCGCACGGAAGCCCGCGCCTTCCTTGTGCATGTCGATGAAGATTTCGCCCAATTTGCCTTCTTCGTATTCGCCGGTACGCAGGTAAACCTTGTGCCCGCCAACGATGGCCTTTTGAGTATAGCCCTTGCGCCGCTGAGGCATCTTCTCGCGGTGCGATTTAATGATCTCTTTGACGATGACTTTCTCGACGATCTTTTCGGCCAGAACCACGGCTTTTTCGTGAATGTTGCCGGATTCAAGCGTTTCTGCGGCGTCGTCGTCATCTTCAACCAAAGCCGAGGCCAATGGCTGAGATAATTTCGATCCGTCGCGATACAAAGCGTTGGCTTTAACCCCCAAAGACCAAGACAGTTCGTATGCCTTCTGGCAGTCTTCGATCGTCGCGTCATTCGGCATGTTGATTGTCTTGGAGATCGCACCCGAGATGAACGACTGTGCGGCTGCCATCATGTAGATGTGGCTGTTAACCGACAGATACCGCTTGCCCTTTTTACCGCAAGGATTAGCGCAGTCGAAAATGCTGTAGTGCTCTTCCTTGAGGTGCGGCGCCCCTTCCAGTGTCATGGTTCCGCAGACGTGGTCGTTGGCCAAGTCGACGTCCTTTTTCGAGAAACCCAAGGATTTCAGCAGGTCAAACGTCGGATCGTTCAGCTTTTCTGATGGAATGCCAAGGACTTGGGTGCAGAACTCCTCGCCCAAGGTCCACTGGTTGAAGACAAAACGGATGTCAAAGGCTTGTGCCAATGCGGCGTCAACCTTGGCCAGTTCGTTCGCGCCGAACCCGTGGCCAATCAATGTCGTGTGGTTGATCCCCGGTGCGTTGCCGATGCTGCCGTGACCGACGGCGTAGGCTACGATTTCCTCGATCTGGGCCGAGCCGTAGCCTTGCTTCTCCAAAGCCGCAGGCACCGATTGGTTGATGATCTTGAAGTAACCACCGCCGGCGAGTTTCTTGAACTTGACCAATGCAAAGTCAGGCTCGATCCCTGTGGTGTCGCAATCCATCACCAGACCGATGGTGCCCGTCGGCGCGATCACCGACACCTGCGCATTGCGATAGCCGTGCTGTTCACCAAGGCGCAGCGCTTCGTCCCATGTGGCCATCGCGATATCGACAAGGTTGACCTGCGGGCAGTTGTCCTGATCCAGCGGCACAGGCTTGACCGACAGCGCCTCATAGCCATCGGCGTTGCCGTAGGCCGCGTTGCGGTGGTTGCGCATCACACGCAGCATGTGATCAGCGTTTTTGCTGTACCCGGGGAACGCGCCTAGCTCGCCCGCCATTTCGGCAGATGTGGCATAAGACACGCCGGTCATGATAGCGGTCAGCGCCCCGCACAACGCGCGGCCCTCGTCGCTGTCATAGCTGAAACCCATGTTCATCAGCAAACCGCCGATGTTGGCATAGCCCAGACCCAACGTGCGGAAGTCATAGGACCGCTGTGCGATTTCCTTGGACGGGAACTGCGCCATCATGACCGAAATTTCCAGCGTGACCGTCCATAGACGCGAGGCGTGCATGTAGTCTTCGACCATGAACTCGCCGTCTCGCAAGAAGGTCAGCAGATTCATCGAGGCGAGATTACAGGCCGTGTCGTCCAGGAACATGTATTCGGAACAAGGGTTTGACCCACGGATCGCGCCGTCTTCGGGGCATGTGTGCCAGTCGTTGACCGTGTCGTGGTACTGGATGCCGGGATCGGCGCAGGCCCATGCGGCGTGGCCGACTTGGTCCCACAAATCACGGGCGCGGATGGTTTTCGACACACGACCGGATGTGCGGTCCAGCAATTCCCAATCAGCGTCTTTTTCAACGGCGTGGAGAAAGGCGTTGGTGACGCGGATCGAGTTGTTCGAGTTCTGGCCGGACACTGAGGAATATGCCTCGGAGTCCCAATCAGTATCGTAGGTCGGGAATTCAATCGACGTGTGACCCTGTTTTGCATAATCCAGAACGCGCTTGACGTATGTCTCGGGGATCGCGCATTTTTTCGCGTCCTTGATTGCGGCCTTCAGTTGGTCATTCTTGGCGGGGTCATAGGCATCTGCCTGCGCGCCATCCCATGCCTTGATCGCGGCAAACAGCTTGTTCAGCTCGCGTTCGTGCATTTTTGAACCGGCCACGATCGACGCGACCTTTTGCTCTTCAATGACCTTCCAGTTGATGAAATCCTCGATATCGGGGTGGTCCGCATCGACGATGACCATCTTGGCAGCTCGCCGTGTGGTGCCGCCCGATTTGATCGCACCAGCAGCGCGGTCACCGATTTTCAAGAACCCCATCAGACCAGACGACTTACCGCCGCCTGACAAGTTCTCTCCTGCGCCGCGCAGACTAGAGAAGTTCGTACCCGTGCCCGAGCCATATTTGAACAAGCGAGCCTCGCGGACCCAAAGATCCATGATACCGCCGTCTCCGACCAGATCATCCGCGACCGATTGAATGAAGCATGCGTGAGGTTGCGGGTGCTCGTATGAGGATTTGGAGCGCGTGAGCTTGCCGGATTTATAGTCTACGTAATAGTGGCCCTGAGCAGGACCGTCGATGCCATAGGCCCAGTGCAGGCCGGTGTTGAACCACTGTGGGCTATTCGGCGCGCCGCCCTGCGAGGCCAAAATGAAACGCATTTCGTCATAGTAGGCTTGGGCGTCTGCCTCGGTGGTAAAATAGCCACCCTTCCAGCCCCAATACGCCCATGCGCCGGCAAGCCGATCAAATACCTGCTTCGATGACGTCTCGCCCCCCATGGTGGCGCCCTCGGCGGGGACAGAACGCCATAGGAATTCCGGAACATCCTTTTCCTTTACCTTCTTGGTCGCCGACGGCACGCCTGCTTTGCGAAAGTATTTTTGAGCGATCACATCGGATGCGACCTGGCTCCAGCTTGACGGCACTTCGACGTTATCGAGATGAAAAACCACCGATCCATCCGGATTACGGATTTCAGAGACCGTGCTCACAAAATCAAGATCTGCGTAGGCATCTTGTCCGGAAGTGGTAAATTTTCTTTCGATCTTCATATCAGCTGCCCCATTTGTTTTCAGCTCTTCATAACAGTGGGCTAAGTCTGGCATCGCAGACCGCCCCGATGACGTCGACACAAAGCACCCAAGGCTTCACCGGATCAGGTAGCAATTTGAACTGTCCAACGTTCTGGGACGCTGAGCCAGTTTCTGGGTATCTGATGGTTCGCCTCGTAGCGCCTTACACTATATATAGTATCAACGCCGCCGACTTACACAAACTGACGTATATTCACTGCTCCGGTCAACGGCTTTATTCTCAAATTTGTGGAAGATGGAGCTTGACCGATGCCGCATTTTTTGAGGCACATGGGTATGTGGTGATTCAGACAACGGATATACACAATTCATAGTACGGAAGCTTGGTTCTAACCGCTTGTGGATAAGTCAACAAAGTCGCGGGTTTAGCTTGGTGCCTTGATGCATCGGGCGAGATATCCACAATTTTCCTCACAAGAGACTGGGGATAATCTCGGATCAAAACGCAGCGGGGAAAAAATCTGGTATCACCAGATGTAGCGCAAAAATTATGCAGAGATGCTAAACTTAGATGCCCAAGAAACACAGATATAGCGTTCTGATCCGCATAAATGCAGATCAGTAACACTATATGTGATTGGTCTTTAAATGGTCGGGGCGAGAAGATTCGAACTTCCGACCCCCTGTACCCAAAACAGGTGCGCTACCAGGCTGCGCCACGCCCCGACTGCGGTCTCTTTAGCTAGTAGCGATCTGATTGAAAAGCCCTAACTTCACGAAAATGGCAGATTAACACGGCCAAGCAGGATTACGCCCCGCAAAGGCTGGATGGCGCAGCTGCGTCCCAGGTGAAATGCCCATTCGCCGCGACAAACCGCCGTTAATTTCCAAAACGCCAAGAAGATTGTCACCGCCTCGTATCGGTGTTTCATCACCGGGAATGGCATTTTCGTGAACGCGTTGAACGACGCCCCGAGAATCAATGAAAAGCAGATCGAGCGGAATCAGCGTGTTACGCATCCAAAAGCTAAGAGTTTGGGGGCTGTCATAGATAAACAGCATACCTGCACTACCAGGCAGGCTTTCGCGGAACATCAACCCTCGGGAACGTTCCGCTGCGTCGTCGGCTATCTCGACAGAAAAACGGGCCTGCCCCCAATCACCACGCAGGCCAACCGACTGTTGGTCGCACACAGCAGCAGCGACCGGCGCAGCGAACCAACTTGAAAATATAAAATATGCAGAAAGGGTTAGTTTTCGCCCTGCTCTGCCTTGTGAATCGTTACGGTTTCCCATGCATGTACCTCAGCGGCCATATGGCCGCGCTCACCCATTATCACTCGCAGCGCCAATGCTTCTCCGGGCTGAAGATCGGATAATCCTGACTGACGCAGCACTTCTATATGCAGGAATATATCATCATTTCGACCAAAGACATTGGCAAATCCAAAGCCTTTGGATTTGTCGAACCATTTAACACGGGCAGGCTCGATCGGCATAGCCGCAACCACTTCGGGGTCAACACCCACGATATCGGACAATACTTGTGACTGAGTAGACTGCGCAGGATGCACGGCGTGTACCTGTGTCGCCTGTACCCCCCTATCAGTCTTATGGGCAGAAAGCTCAATTCGGGCACCATCCGCAACCGAGCTTTGGCCGTAGTTACGTAATACATTAACATGTAAAAGTATGTCAGGCCCGCCACCGTCAGAGACAACGAACCCAAACCCCTTTGAAGGGTCGAACCATTTCACCACACCTGAAATTACTGCGGTATCGTTTTCTAATTCTGACACAAATGTACCTTGACGCTATCTAGTATTTCAAATTTGGCAAAAATGCCGCGTATTACTTACGGGTTTAATCTTGTTATCGTCCAGTTTGTAAATTCATCCAATCGACGCCAGACAAAGCGATCATGAAGACGAAACTCTCCGTCTGCCCAGAACTCAATCTCAAGCGGAGTTATGCGGTACCCGCCCCAAAACGGTGGCCTGTCAGGATTGGTGCCTTGCTTGGCGGTAACTTTTGCCAGCTCGGCCATAAGCGCGGCACGACTTGAAAGCGGTTTCGACTGGTCCGATGCCCATGCCCCCAAACGGCTTTTTAGCGACCGTGATCTATAATATGCGTCAGCTTTCGGCCCATCTTCTTTGCTGATCAACCCGCGAACACGCACCTGACGGCGTAAAGACTTCCAGTGCATAACAAATGCCGCTTTACTCGCGTGGTCCAGCTCCTGCGCCTTTACACTGGTATAGTTGGTGTAAAAGACAAAGGCGTCCGCTTCGACCTCCTTGAGCAGCACCATCCGCGCATTGGGCATCCCGCTTTCGTCAACGGTAGACAGAGCTATGGCGTTGGAATCATTGATCTCGGCCAGTGCCGCTTCGTCTAACCACCTTTGCGTAATCTCAAACGGATTGTCGCCGGCAAATATCCCTTTGCGCGCGTCCATGATGCGTTTCGGCCTACTCTCTTAAGATATTTGATCGGATAATTGTAGAAAGTGCCTACAATAAATGACACAGACAAACACTAAATGACACAGACAAACACTAAATGACACAGACAAACAACGCAAAATAGCACATTTTGACAAATTGCATCTTTGAAGTGCAGATGCGCATCTGACCGAGCAGTCTTGATGCCCAACAGGCAATAGATTAGACCACATCCTAGTCCAGTAAACATAGTCGAAGGAATAAAGATGGCAAATGACCTGATGGCAGGAAAACGTGGGCTTATCATGGGCCTTGCCAACGACAAGTCGATTGCCTGGGGCATCGCGCGCAGTCTAGCTGATGCAGGTGCCGAGCTTGCCTTCTCTTATCAGGGCGATGCATTGAAAAAGCGCGTTGATCCGCTGGCGGCCCAATTGGGCAGTAATCTGGTCTTGCCCTGTGACGTTGGATCAGAAGAGTCGATTGATGCGCTGTTTGAAACGTTAAAAGAAAGCTGGGAAAACCTTGATTTTATCGTTCACGCCATCGGGTTCTCAGACAAAAACGAATTGCGCGGCCGCTATGTCGACACCAGTCGGGCCAACTTTGCGATGTCTATGGATATTTCGGTCTATTCCTTCACTGCAGTAATGCAGCGGGCCGAAAAGATGATGACGAACGGCGGTAGCGCGGTAACGCTGACCTATTACGGCGCGGAAAAGGTCATGCCGCATT
>DRFG01000287.1 GCA_011050655.1 Roseobacter sp. | reverse complement strand
TCTCGGGACATTGCCCGCACAATGCCCTGCCGGGCAGTGGGCGGGCAATATTTGTCTATTCGATACACCGAGCGTTTGTCCGAAGCTGGTATCGAACCATCGGTCGGCAGCGTTGGCGACAGTTATGACAACGCCCTCGCTGAGATGATTAACGGCCTCTACCAAACCGAACTGATCCATCGCCAGGGGCCTTGGCGCAACATGCAGGATCAGGAAATGGCCACCCTCGGCTGGGTCGATTGGTTTAATCACCGGCGCCTGCTCGGTCCCATCAGGAACATCCCCCCAGCCGAAGCCGAAGAGAACTTCTATGCACAGCGCAACGTGCTCAAACCGCACGAAACGGGTCGGATGAATTCACCCAATGGTAGGCCACCTTAGGGCAGCTCGGCGCTTCAGTCAGGTCGGCCAAGTCTTGCTAAGATCGCGCGGGTATCCAGGTTGCTGACAGTGCCAGAAATACGCCCCCGGTCGCCTGATACCCGCGTTGCCGTGAAGGCGTCCGCTATCGGTTCTGGCGCTTGTCTGATCAAAACCGAGGCGGTCAAAAGTAGCGCAGTCTGCTCTACAAACCACCGGGCTTCCTCTTCGGGGGGGAGCCCCTTCCATCTTGTACGGTAACCGCGAAGCGCTGCGTCATAGCGCGTGTCTTGCCCTTCTGGCGCGTCCAGTTCCGCATTCAACGCGTCGACGGCACGCGGTTCTTTTGCAAGAGTGCGCAATGCATCTAGGCAGATGACATTGCCCGATCCCTCCCAGATCCCGTTCAGCGGGGCCTCGCGGTAAAGCATCGGCAGTGGCGTGTCCTCAATGTAACCCATGCCGCCAAGGATTTCCATCGCTTCGCTGACAACAAGCGGACAAAGCTTGTTGCTCATGAATTTTGCCAAAGCCACGCCGATACGAGCAAAAGCACGTTCTTCCTGGGTGAGCCCATCGAAAGCTTTAGCCACGCGCATCCCAAGCGCGAGCGAGCCTTCCCAGTCAAGCGTCAAGTCGGCGAGAACAGTGCGCATTAGCGGCTGGTCAATCAGGTTTTTCTGAAATGCAGATCTATGGGAAACCCAATGATGCGCCTCTACTAACGCGGCGCGCATCAGACCAGCCGGGGCAATGGCGGTATCCAGCCGGGTATGATGGACCATTTCGACGATCGTGTGGACACCGCGCCCTTGTTCGCCGATCTGATAGGCAAGCGCGCGATCATATTCGATCTCGGCAGATGCATTCGATCGGTTTCCCAGTTTGTCTTTTAACCGTTGGATACGAATTCCATTCCGCCCACCCTCTAACCAGCGCGGAACCAGAAAACACGTAAGCCCCTTGGGGGTCTGCGCAAGCGTGAGAAACCCGTCGGACATTGGTGCCGAACAGAACCACTTGTGCCCGGTAAGTCGCCAAGCTGAACCGTCAGGCTCTGCCCGCGTCGTGTTGGACCTGACGTCCGACCCCCCCTGCTTCTCGGTCATAGCCATGCCGATGGTTGCACCTTGTTTATGTGAAATCTCGGTGACGGATGGGTCGTATTGCCGCGAAAGGATTTTTGAATGCCAATCGGGGGAAATACCCTCCGCCGCTGCGATCACCGGGGCGGATGCATAGGTCATCGTCAGAGGGCAGCAATGGCCCGGCTCTACTTGACTGGCAAGATAGACCATCGCGGCATGGGTCGCGTGCCCACCGGGCGAACCTTCCCAAGCGACGGCTGAATATCCTGCAGCAACAGAGATTTCCAGGAATTGGTGATAGGCAGGGTAATACCGCACCTCATCAAGCCTTCGCCCGCCGCGATCAAACAGCTCAAGCTCGGGCGTGTGGCGATTGGCATCTCGGGCGGCTTCGCGTAACTTGGCCTGACCCAGCGTTCTTGCATAATGGCCGAGCTGGTTGTTCAGGTTGGCAGTGGTCGGTGCGGTCAGCCTAATGACCGGATCGCTTTGCCAAAGGTCAAAGTCGCCTCGGGCGTCAGGTTGGTTGTAGACCTCATGAGTGCCGAGGTCAGATCGAGGAACAGAGTGGGACATAAGATGCCTCTTTAGTGCCGCTATGGCCATGGCGGGAAGATGTCTCGAGGTTTAAGGGGCCCGGCAACCAAAGCCGTGAGACCTGAATGCTATTCCGCAGCGGGCGCGAAATCTACTCTGAAGTGAATCTTCGCGTTACGGACACCTGGGTTTTGGGCATTTCACTTACAGTACCAACGGTGGGTACGACACTGCATTGCTGCACTGCTTCGCGATTCCCAGTACCCGCATCAGACGGATGTGGGTGATCAGGGGCGTTGGCTACCGTAGCCGCGCAAAGCTCAATCCTGCGCGGTTAGCCATGAGTACAGACGCCGCAAAGTGGCACCAGTAAGCTATCTGATCCAGCGTGCCCGCGTTTTTCAAACGCTAACAAGTTCTTCCCACTTTATAGTTGCGCATCACAGCCCCCCATGCGTGTCTGACGTATGAAAAATTACTCTGGAAAATGTCTTTGCGGCGACATCACATACACCGCCAATGCGGCACCCATTGTCGTGGTTCAATGCCATTGCGAAGAATGTCGCAGATTGAGTGGGACAGGACATACCGTGGGCGCGATGTTCCTTTCGGATGTGGTAACAGTGACTGGAAAACTTAGTAGCTTCAAATATTTATCTGATATTGGATCAGAAGTTACCAAAACGTTTTGTGCGAATTGCGGCAGTCCTATTTATGGGAAAAACACCCGAACACCGAGCCATCTGACGCTGTCTCTTGGCACAATGGACGACGCAGAAGACCTCAAAGTTGAAGTCGTCATATTTGAACGAGACAAACCGCATTGGGATTGTTTAGCAGACTACGTTGTTTCATATGTTACGCAACCAGATTGGAAGCCCGATAACTAAGCTACGTCGCATGGAGGTCGGATTTAAAGATTGCCTTTTTTGCGACACCGTCGCTTAAACTGCTGTAGACGGCAGGCTGCTGTGTTGGGAACTTTGACCTATTAATTATTCCTTTAGTTTCCGGCGAATACTACCGCCGCACGAAGATGATATCTAATTTCGCCATATGATTTGAATACTTTTCGACATCTGGATTATCGCGTACTATTTTAACAGTTTTGCTTAAGAGTTTCTGATATGAACGATTTCCCTTTTTTGAACGACGGTGGCGATCACCTAGACCTTCTGCTTGCGACATCCGAAATCGGAATTTGGGAGCTAGACGCCGCCACTGGCCTAGCACTACGTAACCTGCGCCATGATCAGATTTTTGGTCATGACACGCTCTTGGATCACTGGAGCGCGGAAATATTTTTAGGCTATGTTCTAGAAGATGAACGGGAGCGGGTCGGTAAGCTGTTGGAAACCTCTTTTAACGATGGAATACCATGGTCGTTTGAAACTCGGATACGTCGCGCGGATGGTGTTGACCGCTGGATCAGTGGAAAGGGTGTGCCCATCTTTTCCAACACAGGGGAAGTAGCGAAACTCATCGGTCATGTGATTGATATCACCGAGACAAAGCAGAACGAGGACCGTCTTAAATTATTGTCAAAGGAACTTAATCACCGCGTTGCAAATACGTTTACGATCATGAATTCAATGATCCGTCACGCGTCCAAAAAGACAACCACAGTTGAACAGTTTGCCGACACCTTGACAGAGCGTTTGGACGCATTGTCACGCTCCAATAAGATTTTGGTCGCTGACGAGGCAGAGCGATCCAGCCTTCAGGATATTCTCACCATGGAGTTGGAAGCATTCGCGGGGTGGCAGACACGTGTCTCGATTACCGGCAATACTTACGTCTGGTTTTCCGGCGAAGCATCTGAGGCGCTTGCCATGATATTTCACGAACTGCTTACCAATGCCGTAAAACACGGCGCGCTTTCAGACTCATCAGGTCAAGTAGCGATAAACATAGCGACCGGGGTCGGACGCCAGATTCTTATGAACTGGATAGAAACGGGCGGGCCGCCGGTGCCTTCGGATCGCCGCATGGGGATTGGGTCAACGATCCTGAAAAATGCAATGCGCGAGGAAGGGACTGTACGCTTCGATTTTGCCCCGAGCGGCATGGTGTGCGATATAGTTATCCACAACAGCTTCCAACGAGAGACCTCTGATAAGCCGATCCCGCTATCAGTAACTTTGCCGACAGAGGACGCAAATGTCAGCGACGGCTCTTTATCGGGTCAGCAGATCATGGTTGTCGAAGATGACCCGATCATCGGTTTAGATATCGCAGATATTCTACAGTCGCATGGTGCGGCGGTTATTGGCCCCTTCACAACCGTGGCAAACGCCTTGCAGGCAATTCTCGAAGCACCGGACGCGGCAGTTCTGGATGTTAACCTTGGAAGAGAAACGACCGAAGCTGTCGCAGTACAACTGTCCAACCGTTCGATCCCGTTCCTCGTTCTCAGCGGTCAGGTAGACAGCTCAGACTTAGCGAAAGGTTTTCACGGAGCATCCATGATGAGCAAACCATTTAGAGAACACGACTTGGTGAACCGTCTGATCAGGCTTGTTCAATAGAACGGTGCAAAGAATCCAGGCCGTGGCAAACCGAACATGTCCCGTACTAACGCGCTATGACGATATCAGCGCGTAAGCCGCCCATTGTTTCAGACATTCCCAATCGCAACACCCCGCCATGTGCCCGTGCAATATCCGATGCGATGGCAAGGCCCAGTCCGACGCCGCCGCCTTTGTTCTGGTTTCGCGATGGGTCAAGCCTCGAAAAAGGCCGGATAGCTTCAGCACGCCTATCTTCTGGGATGCCCGGCCCGTCGTCTTCGACGCGTACACGCAAGGTTTTTTCCGTGAACAGCACTGATACCTCAGCGCGGTTACCGTACCTGACTGCGTTTGAAATCAAATTATCGACAGCACGCAAAAAGGCGGTTTTCCGCAAGCGTATCATTCCGGTGCCGTCGCCTGCGGGCGCAAGCAAGGTAACGTTACGCCCTGCCCTTTGAGCTGCGGCTATTGCGGTTTCCATCAATAGATGAGGATCAATCTTTTCCGGCTCACCTTCGGCAGAGCCTTTGGCAAAATCCAGAAACTCATCCAGCATACGCTGCATATCATCCACATCCTGCAACAGCTGCTCTGCTTCTGTGTCCTCCATCATTGATAGGCTAAGCCGCATCCGTGTGAGCGGCGTACGCAGGTCATGACTTACCCCCGACAGCATGAGAGTGCGCTGTTCGATCTGGCGTTCGATACGGGCACGCATATCGACAAACGCATTGCCCGCCGCCCGGACCTCAACAGCACCGCCAGGGCTATAAGGCACATGGCGGCCACGTCCGAATGCTTCGGCTGCGCGGGCCAAACGTTTGATCGGGCGTAGCTGGTTGCGTAGATACACGAACGATATCAGCGTCATCAAAAAGCCGAATGTAAACGTATAGACAAACAGCTGATGCGGATTTGCCGCTGAAATACGGCGCCGGTCAAAACTGATCTCTACGGGTCCTCGCGGCGTTTCGACAAAAAGATCAACCGCCCCGGGCGTGCGCAAATCAAGGCGCAAGAACCCGTCGAGCCGGGCTTGGAACCTGTCGATCATCACGCGACCGGAATAATCGTACCATGTGAGGCGGTGCGCTGCGGGAACGTCATCGGAAGAAATTGACCGCACCTCCATATTCAAAGGTGCCAGCTGTTGTCTTACCAATTGCATGCCTGCAACGCGCGACGGTGCGTAATCAATCGTTTGAAGAACCAAAGTGACCTCGCGCAGCACAGTGTCAGTCATCTGAGTGGTGACACCTTCGTAATTCCGCTGTGCAAAGATAACCGTAACAACCAGTTGCAAGATCACCACGGGCAACAACAATATCAGCGCTGCGCGTCCATAGATGCCTCGGGGCACATATCGTTTGAGCCAGGTAAAGAACATGGGTTAGACCTTAGCCAGCCATCCTTCCCTATGAAAGGCCAAACCATGCTGCCCCCTGATGACTTTGACCCCCCTGTCGGTACGGCAATCACCCTGGAACCGGGCCTGCGCCGGATCGTGGCTGACAATCCGTCACCCATGACGTACCGCGGCACAAACACCTATCTGCTTGGCACATCTGACATCGCCGTTATTGACCCGGGGCCCGCCTCCGACGCGCATCTTAATGCAATTCTAAAAGCTATCAGGCCGACCCAGCGAATCAGCCACATCATTGTCACACATACACACCTAGATCATTCACCGCTGGCGCGGCAGCTTTCCACACTAACCGGCGCACCGGTTTTCGGGTTCGGCAATGCAACGGCGGGGCGTTCGTCGGTGATGAAGCAGCTAACGCTGGACGCAGAACTGGGTGGCGGAGAAGGAATAGACACCTCTTTTTGCCCCGACCGGCACCTAAGCGATGGTGACACCGTTAGTGGCGACACTTGGCAGCTCGATGTCCTTCATACGCCAGGTCACATAGGGAACCATATTTGTCTTGGCTGGGGAAACGCCTGTTTCACCGCCGATCACGTAATGGGCTGGGCCAGCTCACTGGTTTCTCCCCCAGACGGCGACCTTACAGATTTCATGACCTCGTGCGCGCGCTTACAAGCACAAGATTGGCGAATCTTCTATCCAGGCCATGGCGGCCCTGTGAATGCCCCCACTGCAAGGCTCGCGTGGCTGGTCAGTCATCGCAAAACGCGCGAGGCAGAAATATTAGCCGTTTTGGACGCCGGGCCTGCCACGGCTCGTGAGATTGCCCAAAAGATCTACACCGATACGCCTGCGGCCCTGCTCGGGGCAGCAACACGAAACGTACTGGCTCATCTAATTGATCTTACCGGAAAAAGCATCGTGGTGCCGCTCGACGACCTTTCCCAGTCCACGCGATTTAGCCTTAAGTGAGCCGCGAAAAGAAAAATGTGAAAAAACCGCTTCAAGCCTCTGGACGCCACAAAATACCACTGCTATATCGCCCAGACCGTTCCGACGTAGCTCAGCGGTAGAGCAGTTGACTGTTAATCAATTGGTCGTAGGTTCGATCCCTACCGTCGGAGCCAATTCATTCAAGGGCTTAGCAAGCGATTGCTAGGCCCTTTCATTTTTCAAGTTACGAACTTATTACATTCACAATAATATGGAAAGGCCGCCCTCTTGGACGACCTCCCTGTCATTTACCATCTAACAAGAACACCAATGTCACAATCGAGGCCACAGCCTCAATATGTCGTTGACTGCCGCAAGGGCTGTTAAGTCTAGCATAGCACTTCCTTTCGGTTACGCTTCGGGCGCGTTTTTCCTCTTCTATCAAAGGAGCGGCAGCAAACCGCGACACGTCCTAACCCGGATGCATCTTAGCTGAACCGCACACCTGTCCGGCTTTGGCGGACCACTTCAGATTGCAGTTCTCATATCTAAGCTGTCGCTCAGATCAGCCAGTCAATTTCGAGAACGAGTCAGAAAGGTATTAGCGTGTGAATTTTTTCAACTATCACCGATGTTGCGTAGGATGCCATCAGCGTTGATAATAGACTGAGCAATCTCTAAGGTGGTAGTGCGTTTGGACATCGCTTGCTTGCGAATGACTGCATAAGCTTCTTGGTCGTCGATGCCATGATGACGCATCAGAATGAATTTGGCATCGCTGATCTTTTGAAGGTTGATGATACGGTCACGCAGTTTGAACAGGTCTTTGCTAAACCGCAGTTGTTCGGCCCAGTAACGTCGCGCCATCAGCATGCTTGCAAGAACGCCAGCTGCTCGCACCGGCTTCGTCAATAAGGCATGCGCGCCGATATCGAAAATCGTATTCAGTGTAGATGGATTTTCATAGCCGATCAGCGCAATCACAGTGGGCATCTCGCTCCCATTGCTATTTAGAAAGCCCTTAATCCGATCCACCGGCTGGTTTGTGACATCGATAAAAACCAAATCGAACTTTTTTTCAAGGTTCACCGGGATCGGCCAGATATTTTCCGATTTACAGCCAATCCGCTTAACTTGCTGTAGCAAATCCTCCCCGCCGCGATCGCGCTCATGGACAACAAGCGTGTTAAGGTCCCTCAAGTCCTGAATGAAATCACTCATACATCATACCGGAAATTTCTGGACCTTCTGTGTCCTGAAGCTCCAGTCATGGATCTTCGGATAGACCAGATAGGGATCCGGCTTGATCGCACGTCTTACCTTGTTTTCTATGACGAACTCGCCCTGCTCATCTACCCGTGCTATCCGCGATTGCAGATAAGTATGGTTGTTGTCGGGGTCGATCTTAATCGGGCCCTGAGGCGCATCGAATGCGGCACCCAGCAACGCGTCGTGCAAACGATAAGCATCCATCTCTCCGACCTCCTCAAGGGCGGCGGCAAACATGTGCATTTGGCAATAAGCCGCCTCACAACAGCTTGTGACGTCGCGAACCGAACCGAACTTGGCTTTGTAGGCTTTCAGAAATTTGCGGTTGGCGGGCGAAGTTATAGTGCGAAAATATGGTGCGGCGGTGATGTGGCCCACGGCTGCCTCGTGACCAATGGCGGCAATTTCAGCTTCATTGGTAGTCAGGCTGGCAATTGGGCGCGTGCGTCCGTCACCACCGGCCGCATGGTAGGCACGGTAGAAATCGATGCACATCTGACCCACGACAGTCGAGAAGATCGCATCGGGCTTCATCTCAAGAATCTCTTGGACCACATCGGCGAACCCATCTTCCTTTACATCAAAGTCGTAATAACGCTCGCCTAAAACCTCGCCGCCGCCCTGACGCAGGACGTTACGCATGACGCGATTTGATTCGCGTGGATAAATGTAATCTGAGCCTACAAAGAAAATACGCTTTCCAACCGTGTTCATTAGATAGTTCGCCAAAGGCACACTGTTTTGATTTGGGGTTGCTCCTCCGTAAATTACGTTCGGCGAATACTCGAACCCCTCATAAAGTGTTGGATAGAAGAATAGCGCGTTTCGCCGCTCAACTACCGGCAGTACCTCTTTCCGGGATGATGACATGTAACAGCCAAAAAGAACGGTAATTTTGTCGTCGACGATAAGCCTTTCTGCCATTTCGCCATAACAAGACACGACTGAACTGGGATTGTAGCTGATTGGCTGAATCGGGCAACCGCGCACACCACCGGCCGCGTTGATTTCATCGATAGCCAAGAGCGTGCCATTAAGTTGCGATTGCTCAATGATCGAAGTCACCCCTGACGTTGAAAAGAGAATTCCGACTTTCCAGCTCTCTTGAGTACTCACAAATGCTTTCCTTTTTTAAGCATGGTCAAAAACAATTCGGTCATCACGAAGGTGCGCAGTCAGCCTTACAGTTCCAGTCCCGTCAAGATATCCGTTTTTTGTATTTGGCTCCAGTAAGAAGGTGGCCAATGGGAATTCCAGATGTCGCCGGATGGCACGCTTTAATCCGCGTGCGCCAAAGCGCCGATCGTATCCCATTTCGCAAATTAGATTTCGCGCAGGATCGGTCAATGTAACTACCACGTCATGTTTTCGCAATCTTAGGTTGAGTCGCTCGAGCTCGACATCGACGAGACTTGGTATCGTTTTTCGGTCGATCCAGTTGAACGTATTCACATGGTCGATGCGATTGACGAATTCTGGTGGAAACCGCTCTAGTAGGCTCTTCATTACGATGTCATGAGCACGCGTGCGACGGTCTTTGACTTTTCCTTTAAGGATTGACAGAAGACCCCCGCGTTTATCGTCTAGGTCCATCAACTCGCGCGCACCCAAGTTGGATGACATGAAGATGATCGAATTACGGAACGAATAGGTTCTTTCGCCCGAGGCAACCGTCAGCAAGCCATTATCGAAAACATTTAGCAGAGCCAGAACCACCTCGTTACTGGCTTTTTCCAGTTCATCCAATAAAACAATTCCCGGAAGGTTGCGCGTGCCTTCAATTTTTTCCTGATCAAGGATAGTGGTTCCTTCCTTTGATCCGACATAGCCTGGAGGTGCTCCGGTAAACGAAGCTGCGTAGTGCTCCTGCGCCAGAGTATTCATATCAATCCGGCACATAGCATCCGCATCACCATAAAGAGCGCGTGCGACGATGCGCACGGTTTCCGTCTTGCCGACTCCAGTCGGGCCGCAGAATAGTAGTGATGCGAGCGGCTTGCGCGGATCGCCAATATCGGCGCGCACAACCTTCAGAACCTCCAGCAACTCATTGATAGCACTGTCTTGACCGATGATCGAACCGCGCAACTCTCGCTCAACCAGCCCCATGTCGAATGAAAATCGTGAATTTAGAAAACTGGCCGTAGCCGCACCGTTATCATGGCTAATGTCGCGGACGTTCTCATTTGCAAGAGCGCTTTTAAGTTGCTCGTCTCTTCGCACTGCGTGCAAACGGTCCGTAATAAATGGCATCTGCGCGATCCTTCCGTCGTGTATTCATGCAAACGCGGTGCGGTGCTACCCGGCACCGCACCGTCTAATGAAGGTGGTCAACCAGCCTCTTTTTCCTTTGCACCCGTTGGCAGACTACCGACCGGACATTGCGCAACGCCGATGGTATCGCGGGTAAACGCTTCTACGTCCTCGCGGGTTTTTTCTGCATCGTTGACCCAGTTGCGGTAGAACTCGAACGGGCAGTCCGCCACACCCTTGTCTCCATCGCCTGAGTTATGCATCCCAGTATAACCGCGATGCAGTAGCTTGAAGAGGTGGTTCTGAGATTGATCATTCTGGCGCGCGTCGCGGATTTGAGAGACCGAAAGTTGAGCATATTGGATGCCCATTTCCTCGGTCCCGCATTCACCCAAAGTGCGTCCGTCGAAGCCGATAATCGAGGAATGACCGAAATAGCTGTAGACACCATCAAACCCAGTCGCGTTAGCAACTGCGACATAGCAGTTGTTCGCCCAAGCCATGCACTTGGCCATTGTGATCTGCTGTTCCTTGGCCGGGTACATGTAGCCTTGGCAACGCACGATCAGTTCGGCACCGCGCATCGCGCAATCCCGCCAGACTTCCGGATAGTTACCATCATCGCAGATGATGAGGCTGATCTTCAATCCCTTAGGACCGACTGCCACGTGTGTGCTATCACCGGGATACCAGCCCTCAATCGGGCACCAAGGCAAAATTTTGCGGTAAGTCTGTGCAATCTCGCCCTTGTTGTTCATCAGGATGAGCGTGTTGTAGGGCGACTTCTTGGGATGTTCCTCGTGACGCTCACCGGTGAGCGAGAAGACCCCCCAAACATTGGCCTTGCGGCATGCGCGGGCAAAGACCTCAGTCTCGTCGCCCGGAATATTTACCGCAGTCTCCATCATCTCGTCGGGGTCGTACATGATGCCCTGAAGGCTGTATTCGGGGAACACGACCAAGTCCATGCCGGGCAGACCCTGCTTCATACCGCTGATCATATCAGCAATCTTCTCGGCGTTTTCCATGACCTCTGCCTTTGTGTGCAGACGTGGCATCTTATAATTTACAACCGCAACACCGACGGTATCGTCGCTGCTCGAAATATCTCCATGTCTCATATTGTGTCCTTTCAGTTTGACGGGGTTAATTAAGTTATTTGTGGCTGCATTCTTAAAACGTCAGATACTGTTCCACGACGGTTTCTGTCAGCTCGGCCGAGGTGCCGTTGAGCACAACACGCCCCTTGTCCAGCACAAGAAAGCGATCAGAAGCGGCACGAGCGAACGGTACGTTCTGTTCGACCAGAATTACGCTAAGACCTCGTTCACGGTTGAGTTGTATGATGGCATCTTCGATTTGTTTGACGATGTTTGGCTGGATGCCCTCGGTGGGTTCATCCAAGATCAAGATCTTAGGATCCATGGCAAGCGCACGAGCGATCGCAAGTTGCTGTTGTTGCCCGCCCGACAGGTCACCTCCTTTGCGCGAAATGAAGTCGCGCAGGATTGGGAACATATCAAAAAGATAGTCAGGAATGTCTCTCTTGCCGTCCGGCCGCGCAAATGTACCCATCAAAATGTTCTCGCGCACTGTAAACCGCGGGATTATCTCGCGCCCCTGCGGGATATACGCGATACCCTTCAGCGCGCGCTGCGGGGTGCTGCATTTCAGCAGATCGGCTTGGCCGAAGTTCAACTCGCCCTCGCAACGGTCGGTCAGGCCCATGATGCTTTTGAGCAAAGTTGTCTTGCCGACCCCGTTGCGACCTAGCACCGACAGAAACTCGCCGGGTTTAAGGTCGAATGACACACCCTGCAGGACCGGGCTCTTGCCGTAGAACGAGTAAAGATTGTTGGCTGTCAGATTTTCCATCATTCAGTGTCCCAAATATGCGGTCTTGACCGCCTCATTCGACTCAATTTCCTGAATAGAGCCCTCTGCCAATTTCGAACCTTGATTCATGACGATGATCCGGTCCGCCACCGTGCGAACGAAGGACATGTCGTGCTCGACCACTATCAATGTATGATTTGCTTTGAGTGATCTGAAAATTCGAGCTGTGCGATCTGTTTCTTGGATGGTCATGCCCGCCGTCGGCTCATCCATAAGGATCAGTCGGCTGTCCTGCGCTATCAACATCGCAATTTCCAACCACTGCGTTTCGCCATGAGACAGGTTGCCCGCAGGCTCACCTATCTTGTCTGCCAGCCCAACAAGGTCGAGTATCTCTCGCATTTTGGCGCTGTTACGAACCGGCAGACTGGTTAACGCGTGCCAGATACCAGGCTTCACTGATCGCGCTACTGAAAGGTTCTCAGCTACGGTCAGTTCTTTATAAACCGACGGCACTTGGAACTTGCGCCCAATGCCGAGGCGCGCTCGCTCGAACTCCCACATCTGCGAGATCTCGAGGTTCTGAAACCTGATTGAACCGCCCGTCGGCTGCGTTTTACCGCAGATCAGGTCAAGTGTGGTCGACTTTCCGGCCCCGTTTGGTCCCAGCAAGCAAAGTATTTCTCCTTGCTCGACATCGAAATTCATCCCATCCACGGCGCGTAGGCCACCAAACGTCACATGCAAATCTCTAACTTCAAGTTGTGACATGGTTAGCTCTCCCGCTTTGGATTGAGGGAGGTCTCGAAAGGCTGTGCCTCCTTTTTGGAAACGGGCTTGCGTCGCATGGCTCGGCCCGCATCAACGATGACGCCGTAAATGCCGCGTGGCATGAACATAACGACCATCAGGAACAACACGCCCAACAACAAATGCCAGCCTTCTACGAAGACATCCGACAGGCGTCCTTCGGCCAGGTTTACCAAGATAGCCCCGACTGCGGCTGCCAGCACGGACTCCCTCCCCCCGACTGCGCACCAGATGACAATAGCGAGGCTGAACGATACGCTCATGTAGGTGGGCGATGCGAATTCCAACACCAACGCGTAGAGCATCCCTGCCCACCCCGCGAGCCCTGCCGATATGCTGAAAATAATCGTCTGATAGTTTGCGACGTTGTAACCGAAGTAACGGGTGCGCTCAGAATCCTCGCGGATGGCCCGTAAAATCAGCCCAAACTTGCTGTGCGTCAGATAAAGGCCGAATACTAACGCTATCATCAGGCACGCGCCGACCAAGTAGTAGAAGGACAAGCTGTATATATCGACGCTCCAGCCGAACAGAACTAATGGTGCCAAACCGGTCAGCCCGTTTTGCCCACCGGTCAATCCCTGCTGTTCTATCACCACCAGCTGAAATGCTACGAGAAAAGCCAGCGTGATTACCGCCACAAATACCCCGGCGATGCGTGCGCGGAACATGAAGATCGCGATCAGCCCGCCCACTGCTGCTGGTATCAGCAAGCCGGCCAACAAGGTGAATGTCAGTGAATGAAACGGTGCCCAGATCAAAGGCAGCGCCTCGACGTTGTTCCAACTCATGAAATCTGGCAGGTTGTCGCCGCTGGCCTTCAACTTCAGATGCATCGCCATTGCATAGGAGCCCATGCCGAAGGTCGCCGCCTGCCCCAAATTTAAAAGCCCAGCCGTCCCCCAAGACAGCGCCAGTGCCATCGAAACAATGGCAAGGCTGAGGTAGCGCGAAAAGGTATTTAGCTCGAACCCGTCATAGCCGAAAAGCGCCGGCACACCGAACAGGATCACCCCTGCAAATAGGGCTAATCCGATAATATCGTATAATAGTCTTGATTGCATCAACTTGCTCCTCAGCGGCGGATATCGGAAGGGAAAAGACCGCGGGGGCGGAACCGGATCAGGAGGATGATCCCGGCCAAAACGGCGATCCGCCCAAGGGTGTCATTGATCACGATCGAGAATATTGCTGTGACCTCACCGATCAGTAGTGCGGCTGCAGCCGTGCCCATCAAGCTGCCCAGACCGCCGACTATCACAACCAAAAAGGCGTCCACCACCAATCCTGTACCCATCGTGGGAATAGTGCTGAACAGTGGAGTGATAAGCGCACCGGCGATGCCCGCCAGCCCGGCACCATAAGCGAAAGTGACTGAGTAAACCTTTTTGGCCTCTATTCCGTAACATTCTGAAATACCGCGATTTTGAATGACCGCGCGCAACTTCATTCCGAATTCGGTTCGCGTCATCAATAGCCAAGTGACCACAAGGATCGCGAGCGAGAATGAGATCACGAAAATCCGGTAGTTCGACATCACCAAAGCGCCGATCTCGATATTCCCCGACAGCCACTGAGGCCCACGAACGAACCGCGATTCCGCTCCAACGCCTAACCGGACCGCCTGTTGCAGAATGATTCCGATGCCCCAAGTCGCCAAGATCGTGTCGAGCGGCCTGGTGTATAGCCGTTGCACGATGACCTTCTCTATTATCCAACCGACCGCCGCTACGGCTACAAAGACCAGCGGCAGCGCCGTGACAACGCCAAGCCCGGCATGGTTCTGAAGCGCCCATGTGGTATAGGCACCGAGCATTACAAATTCGCCGTGCGCCAAGTTGATCACACCCATCGTGCCATAAATAATGGCCAAACCCAGAGCAATGATCAGCAGGATTGAGGCCATGCTAAGTCCTGCAAAGGCCTGGTTTAAGACTACGTCCATCAGACACATCCTTCATTGGTCCGGCTCAATGTGCGAGCCGGACACTTTTGGTTATGTGGTTTCAGTTTACAAATGGCGGAAGGTCAGGACTTGACCAAACCATCGCCGGTGCATTGCTGCCCCGGATAAGCCGCGTAGGGCTTTGGTGTAATCCGTTCTTCAGATTGCAAAATCACCTTGGCCTGACCATCAGATTGCCACTGGCCAACTTTGGGCCACAGATGAGTGTGCAGGTTGGGATCTATCAGAATTTCGCCCTGCGGGGCGAGCATCGACATTCCGACAGCTGCATCGCGGATTTCAGTTGGACTAATATTGGCAGGATCAAGTTTTTCAAGCGCAGCCTTGAACTGGTAGACTTGGAAATAGGCTGCTTCACTGACAAAGTGGGTCACGCTGTCGGCACCATACCGGGCCTTATAGTTTTCGACGAACTTCTGGTTTTCGGGCGTGTCATTGCTCATAAAGTATGGGGCCGAAGAAAAGTGGCCTGCGGCGGCGTCTCCGCCTATCGCCTTTACCTCAATTTCCGATCGGGTCAGACTACAAACTGGCATCTTTTCAGGATCAAGTTCCGCTGCACGGTACTGTCGAGCAAATGCCACGTCAGAGTCGCCCACGAGTGTAGAAAAGATCACATCCGGCTTTTCCGCGCGAATACGGTTAATTACCGAGCTAAAATCCGAATGGCCCATCGGCACATATTCTTCGTGTACGACTTCGCCGCCCAGGTCGTTTAGGAGGATACGGCAGTAGTTGTTTTCCTCTTTCGGATAGACGTAATTGTTACCGATCATATAGATTTTCTTGCCGAAATTCTCGACCAACCACGGAAGCAAAATGTCTTGCTGTTGGTTCGGCACCGCACCGCCATACATGACGTTACGCGAACATTCGCGCCCTTCGTATAGCGTCGGATACCAGTAAAGATTATCGCGCTGTTCGGTCACCGGCAATACCGCCTGACGACTTGCCGAGGTGTAGGATCCAAACACGCTGACGCATTTATCCCGGATCATCAAACGCCGCGCACGGTCGGCATAGGTAGCCGGATCAGAAGCTGGGTCTTCGATGATCGCCCGCAGCTGTTTGCCATGTACGCCACCAGCGGCGTTTATCTCTTCGATGGCCATCAAGGCCGCGTCGTGCAGCGTATGCTCAACAACGGCGACCGCCCCCGTAAGTGAAAACAGCAGCCCCACTGGAATGTCATCCGCCGCTGCATATGCACGGCCAACACCGCTTAACAAAGCTGGCACAGACAATCCACTGGCCAGACCCATTGTTCCTACGGCCCCTGCTTGTCCCAAAAATTCGCGTCTTTTCATTTTCCCTCTCCCTGTTTTTTTTGGCGAACACATTGTGTTAAAACACAAAAAAAATAGCTCTCAATCTCAGCAGAAACTGAGACCGAGAGCTATTTTGCTCTTATAAATTTTGAACTCGCAGTTGAGCTCATTTATAATGAAGCACGGAAAATTGATTCAAAGCAAGATAATTGTTCTGTTGCGTCACAATGGGTTATAAAGTTTCGCCCTCTGCGTGGCGGCAGCTTTCACCGCCGAAAACAACTTTCAATCACCGAGTGCAAGAACCAAACTTACGGATCAAACACTTGGCAGGGAAGTAACAGCACAATCGTTGTGGTCGTAACGTCGCTTTACCGAAGTGATCGTGTTTTTTTTACAGATATGCGGTTCAGTTCGCATCGGCATGGGATGCGTACGAAACCATAACAGGGATGTGGATTGTGGGCGAAGACATGTCACAGGAATCCAACTGTGTTACGGTCAATCCTATTTCACAAACCACATCGGTTGCCGGTAGCCAACGAGCATTTCGATGATCACCCCAATGACATCGCGATACGGGTTCATGCCTACAAGCAGAGAATAGCGATCTATGAAGCGGTTTGGGTAGCGCGTGTATTACCGTTACTTCTCCCCCCCCAGACTCGCATAGAGCGTGCCGAGTGTCCAAAAATCCCCGTGATGGTGTTGTCAACAAATGGGGGAAAAGCCTTCGATATCGCAAACTTTTACGTATCTGACCGCTCACAATTTGCAACGAGTGCTTAAGAAAATCCATCGCTGACAATTGTGGTGCTGGTCATCCGCCAAGCTGACCCTCTGGCCAGCAAAAAGTTCCAAGGCAATATCTGATATATTTACCACGTCCTACGTATAGGCTGCGGTATTTCAGCCTTGGGCCTGATTTAGAATGGCGATGAACTGTGGTGTGTTAAATCTGATCTTTCTCATCATAATCGCTTCAATCACCTCACGAATAATCCCTACGTCGGAATACCATTAATTTCGAGAAGTGTTACTCTTTGACTTCTACATTATTGCCCTCGGCTTTCCTCACGTGTCGCGGGTGAAAGCATTTAATGAAATGCACCAGTATCAAAGGGTTCAAGATAAATATATATTTCCCAACCTACTGTAATATTTATAAAAAGTCACATTTTTTGCACATATCCACGACAGGTCAAATGTATGCCACTTAATTTCTCATACCGCTACCAAATGTCCCTCACCTATTGACTGGTAGCGAAGGATTTCGGGAGATTGACCTACTGGCAAGACAGGACTTTTCAGTTCCGTGGCAAGCTTTCCCCGCGGCGGTATGGGGCGGCTTGGATCAGGATAAGGAGCCGCTGCGATAAGCCGCCGCGTGTATTGATGCTGCGGATTACCAAAAACCTGCGCACTTGACCCGATCTCAACGATCTGACCCAGGTACATCACGGCGACACGATCCGCGAAGTTTTCGACGACCGCCATGTCATGCGAAATGAAAAGATAGGACATCCCGAATTCGGCTTTCAACTCTTGCAGAAGGTCCAGAACAGTGGCCTGTACAGAGACATCCAATGCGGAAACACTTTCGTCGGCGATGATCAGCTTGGGATTAAGCGCCAAGGCTCGCGCGATACAGATACGCTGGCGTTGCCCGCCTGAAAATTCGTGCGGATATCTGTCTAGGGCGTCAGTCCCCAGTCCGACACGCTCGAACAACTCGGCGGCACGGTCTGCACGGCTTTGCGCTGTGCCGATTGCATGGATCACCAAAGGCTCTCGCACTAGATCCCCCACAGTCATCCGACCATTAAGCGCTGCCATCGGGTCTTGAAAAACCATTTGCATCGCGCGGGTATTGGCCTTTTGGGACACACGGTCGCGCAACATCAGTTTGCCTTCTAACTCGATGACGCCCTGATGCGGGACAAGCCCAGTCAACGCACGCGCCACAGTCGATTTTCCGCAGCCGCTTTCACCGACCACGGCGAACGTCTCGCCTACAAAAATGTCGAAATTGATCTTTTCGACAGCATGGACCCTGGCCTGAACGCGGTCCAGAATGCCGCCGCGCAGGTCATAGGTGACACGTAGGTCCCGGATCGAGACCAAAGGACAGGCTGACGTATCGACGGTGCTGTCGCGCCCCTTACCCATGCGTGGCACGCTGGACAAAAGCTGCTGCGTATAGGGCATCTGTGGCGTGCTGAACAACGCATGCACCGGCGCTTGCTCAACAAGTTGACCTTTTTGCATGACCAGCACGCGGTCGGCCATTTCTGCTACGACGCCCATGTCATGGGTAATAAGGATCAACGCCATGCCCATATCTGTCGCAAGATCGCGCAACAGGTCCAGGACTTCGCGCTGCACGGTCACATCCAGCGCGGTTGTCGGCTCGTCCGCGATCATCACGTCGGGCCGCAGGGCAATTGCGATGGCGATCACAACACGCTGGCGCATGCCGCCGGATAATTCATGCGGATATTGCTTCAGCCTGCGTTCCGGTTCGGTCAGACGGACGGCTTGCAATGCGTTGAGCGCGCGCACACGCGCGGCGCGAGCGGACATCGGTTCATGGGCGCGGATGGCTTCGGTCAGCTGGTCGCCGATCCGCATCACGGGGTTCAACGCGGTCATCGGTTCTTGGAATATCATCGCGATGCGGTCGCCGCGCAGGCGTTGCAGCCGCGTCTCGGGCAGCTTTGTCAGATCCTCCCCGTCAAACAGTATCTCGCCACTTGCGACATGAACCGCTGGCGGCGGTAGAAGCCCCATAATCGCAAGAGATGTCAATGACTTGCCCGAACCACTTTCTCCAGCAATCGCCAAAGTCTCGCCACGTTGCAAATCAAAGCTCAGGTTTTGCACCAACGGCAAAATTCCGGCCTCAGTCCGCACCGAAATATCAAGGTTTCGCACGGACAAAACCGTAGGGCGATCATCGGCGGCCACTGGGGCCACCGATGCTGTTTTGTCATGCACGCTCATTCGAACACGCACCGAGGGAAGTAAAAGGACACAACCCAGTTTGGCATATCCACGATCTCGGAAATGCGTAGGTCACCACAGGTAGAAACCAGCATATAGGCATCTTCCGCTGACAACCCTTGGGTTTTGCACAGCAGATCAACCATCTGGCTTACGGCCTCCTGCGCCCCGGTCATCAGGTCGGGACCAATGCCTGTCGTGACTTCGTAACCTTTGGCATCAAGGTGATTGGTCACCGGGCCCGGTGTCGTGAAACGCGGCATTTTGAGCTGCGCATCCTTGACCAGATCCAGTGTCACTGTGGCATCCATCGGGCTCTCGATGGCTGTTCCACAGACCTCTCCGTCGCCTTGGGCCGCATGGGTATCGCCAATGGAAAACAAGGCCCCCGCGACTTCGACAGGCAGGTACAGGGTTGTCCCTGCGGCCAGATCACGGATATCAAGGTTGCCGCCCACGCGCCGCGGCGGAACAACAGAATGCAGCCCCGGTTCGGCCAAAGCGCAACCGATGGTGCCTGCAAACGGCTTAAGCGGGACACGCCCGTTCTTGCCGAACAATGCAGGCTCCAGCGTATCCGGATCGTATTTCCAAATCGTGAGCGCCGGGTCTGTGAACTGATCGGCTAACAGACCAAAACCGGGGATATTTGCCGTCCAGCCAAAGCCGGAAGGCGCAAACCCCTCGATGTTGATTTTCAGCGCGTCACCGGGTTCGGCCCCCTCGACATAGACGGGACCGGACACCGGGTTGATTTTGCCAAAATCCAGGGCTGCCACATCAGCGACAGTGCTGTTCGCCGTCAACTGGCCTGCAGAGCTGTCGTGGCACTTGAACTCGATCGTTTCACCAGGGGCCACCCTAAGGGCCGGGACAAGCGAGTTGTCCCAGCCGAAATGATGGCTTGCGCCGTGAATGGTGTAGTCAGGACATTTATTGCACATCGTTTACATACACATAGTCATAGTTAACAGGGATGGAGACCGGATCGACATAGAGCTTGTCATCGCCGCCCATACGCTCGGACTTCATGGTGTAGCGCTGTTCGTTGAACACTGGTACCCAAGGGGCGTCCTCCATGACCTTCATGTACACATCCGACCACATTTTCAGACGCTCATCCACCTTGGCGGGGTCTGTCATGCTGTCTGCTTTCACAGCCATCGCATCGATATCGGCGTTGCAATACCACGACCAGTTCCAGCCGCCCTGCACAGCGCCGTCACAGCCCAAAATCGGCCCATAAAAGTTTGACGCATCAGGAAAATCCGCAATCCATGCCATGCCACCGGACCAGATCATCGGAGCCTGATCCGGCTCGCCGCCTGCTGCAATTACGCTGGCCTGCGCAAGAGACTGGATCGAGGCTTTGATCCCGATCTTGGATAGATCTTGCTGAATCGCTTGAGCAATGCGCGGGTTGGGGTCGGTGTTCATTACGAATAGTTCTGTCTCGAACCCATCGGCAAAACCGGCGTCCGCCAACAATGCCTTGGCCGCATCAGGATCGTAGGCGTAACCTTCGTAGCCTTCGGTATAGCCCGGCATTGAGGGTGGCAGCGGTTGAGTAGCAGGCACGGCACGGCCGTTGATCACTTGGGTGATGCGTTCCTTGTTGATTGCCATGTTCACCGCTTTGCGCACATCGACATTGTCAAAGGGCGGCATTTTGACGTTCAGCGTGATGTAACCGGTGTGCAGCTGACCGCCCTCGATCACGCGCGCCGCCTGTGCGGGGTCGTTCATGACTTCCTGAAACTTGGCCGGTGGAATGCCGTCTCCGGGAACGTCTACTTCACCGCTTTGCAGGCGCAGCAACGCGACAATAGGCTCCTGCCCAACTTCGAACGTCACAGTGTCCAGATATGGCAATCCTTCGCGCCAATAGTTTTCGTTCTTGGCAAAAACCAGCTTCTGGCCAATCGTCCAATCCGCAAGCTTGAACGCGCCGGTCCCCATGGCGGTTTTACCGAAATCGGCACCCGCAGCCTCAACCGCTTCTTTCGCGACAACAGAGGCAAAGTTCAAACCCATGACATGTAGAAAAGTGGCGTCAGGACGTGACAGGGTGATCTCGACCGTCTGGTCATCAATCACTTTAACGCCCGATAGGCTTTCAGTCTCGCCCGAGGAAATTGCGTCATACCCTGCGATTGATCCGAAAAAACCGGCACCCGGACTTTGGGTTTTCGGGTTTGTTACCCGGTCGAGAGAAAATTTCACGTCATCGGCCGTCATCACGCGGCCATTGTGAAATTGGACGCCGTCGCGCAATTTGAAGGTGAAAACCATGCCATCGTCAGATATCTCATAGCTTTCGGCCAGACCCGGACGCAGCTCGGTGGTGCCGGGTTCATAGTCCATCAAACCGTCATATAGCGATTTGATCATCGACCAGTTCTGCCAGTCATAGCCGATTGCAGGGTCGAGCGTGGCCACGTCGTCTTTGTAAGTGACGGTGATGTTACCACCCGATTTCGCATTGGGATCAAGGTTGGAATGGCTTTCGGCAGCGGCAAATTGCGGCAGGCCAAGGGCGGCCACAAGGGCCGAGGTTGTAAGCAGTTTCTTCATTTTGATTTACTCCTGTTGGGTGATGTTATTAGCGGACTTTGATCCGCGGGTCGGCAAACAGGGACGCAATATCTGCGACCAGATTGCCAATGACGATGGCGCAAGCTGAAACCAGCGTGACGCCCATAATTATCGGGATATCCACGCGCTGAATTGCCTGCCACGCGAGCTGTCCGATGCCGGGCCAGCCAAAGACGGATTCAACAACAACGATCCCCCCCATAAAGATGCCCACATCAATACCGATCATAGCTATAATCGGCAGGATCGCATTAGGCAGCGCGTGACGCAGCAAAACACGCATACGCCCCAGCCCCTTTGCCCGGGCCGTCCGGATGAAATCCTGGCGCAGCACGTCGATCATCGAAGATCGCATCATCCGGCTGTACCACCCCGCCCCGAGGATTCCCAAAGTGATCGACGGCAGCACCATGTGGGCAAGTGTTCCATAGCCGCCAATCGGGAACCACTGCAATTGAACGGCAAAAACATACAGCATCAGCAAGCCGACCACGAATTGCGGTGCTGACACGCCGATAAAGCTGGCCATCATCAACGCGTTATCCGTGGCTGTCCCCCGCCTTAACGCAGCCACCACACCCATCGTGATCCCAAGTACCAGCTCGCATACAATCGCGCCCAGCATCAGCAGCAAAGACGCAGGCAAACGCGATGCGATCAGCGTGCTGACCTCGGTCTTTTGCAAATACGACCGCCCGAGGTCCCCCTGAACCAAGTTGCCCAGATAGCGGGCGTATTGCACGATAAAGGGCTGGTCCAGCCCCAGCTGTGCGCGAATATTTGCAACAGTCTCAGGAGTTGCAGAGCGGCCCGCGATCTGGCGCACGGGGTCTGCCGGCAGTAGATACAACAGTGCGAATGTGATCAACGAGACCCCTAGTAGGATCAGCGCCGACTGGATCAGGCGTTTTACGATAAAGGCCAGCATCAGGCACGCCCCCGCTGCGTCGGATCGAGCACGTCGCGCAATGCGTCGCCCACCAGGTTAAAGGCCAGCGCTAGGGTGACGATCGCCAGTCCAGGAAAAAACACCAGCCAGGGTGCCGCCTGAAAATAAGTCTGGTTCTCGAAGATGATGTTGCCCCAGCTTGGCGTTGGCGGCTGCACGCCCACCCCTAGAAAGCTCAGCGTGGCCTCGAGCAGAACGGTGGTCGAGATGCCCAACGTACCCCAAACGATAATTGTCGGCGTGAGATGCGGCAGGATATGGCGAAAAAGGATACGCATGTTCCCTGCCCCCAATGTGCGCTCGGCTGCGATGAATTCGCGCTGCGACAGGCTGGCGGTTTCGGCATAAAGAACCCGCGCGGTCTGCACCCAGTTTACCGTCGCAATGACCATCGCCACGATCCACAATGACGGCTGGAATATCGCCGCCAGACAAATCGCCAGCAACAGCGCGGGAAAGGCCATCATCAAATCGGTAAAGCGCATGAGGACGCTGCCCAAAATGCCACCGAAATACCCGGCAGTAACCCCAACAAATGTACCGATGATCAGAGCAACCCCGTTAGCGACCAAGCCGATAATCAAAGACGTCCGTGCGCCGTAGAGTATACGCGTCAGCAGATCGCGCCCCAGCAGATCGGTACCCAAAGCAAATTGTGCGCCCGGTGCCATCGGTGCCCCTTGCAAGGTCAGCCCGTCGAACATCTGATTATTGGGCTCATACGGTGTGAGATACGGCGCGAAAATCGCACCAGATAGCGTGGCAAAAATCAGCGCCATTCCAAACAGGGCAAGCTTGCGTTTCTTTAAGCGTTGCCAAGCTGTTGGCGGAAGCGAAACAATATTGGTCTCAACTACAGTCACGGTATGCTCCAGTCGTTTCATTATGCTGCACGATCTGGACGGCGGCATCCTCCATGGTCATTTGCCAAGCCATGGCAAGCTGACGCAAATCGTCATAAGCAGTCGCCTCGGATCCGGTTTTCTTGGCCAAAAGCGATACCGCCCGCACAATTGTTTGGCGTGCAGACAGACGCTCGCGCAGGGCTTCCACCTCGGCCAACAGCGCCTTGCGCCGCTCGAATGATTGGCGTGCCATCAGCAGGGATGCAAACACACCGCTAGCGACCAATGGCTTGACCAGCAACGCATCTGCTCCAGTTCTGGAGGCCCATTCAATCCGCCCCGGTGCTTCTGACCCTACCAAAGCTATCATCGGCATCGGCGCATGGCCCGCTGGCCATGGGAACTGTTCGTCATGGCCAGCGTCCGTGTCATATAGCGTGAAGTCAGCTGTGATCGCAGAGGCGGGCAATGTGGGCCACGCGGATTCCACCTCAAGGCCGATGGCGCGCAGTTGGCGCAGCATAACGGGCAAGCGGTCGTGTTCTGGGTGCAAGACAATGGCCCGCGCACCCTCGAGTCCAGCAATGTCGATCTGTTTTTTCATGCGTGCACCGCGGTCAACGTCGTCTTCTTGAATTGCGGGTGTCGCAAGGGCCGCGTGAGATACGGGTCGGGCGCTATATCATGCCAGCTGTGCAATATTTGAAAGACACCACCACGAACTTGCGCGATATGGACATCCAGCGTTTTGTGCTGGGTGACGGGGTCAATGCCGTGACGCGCGCCATGCTCTGCCAGATAGCAGTCAAAGGGCCCCCGGACTCCTTGAGCAAGCACCGCTGCCAATGTCATAACCGATTGGTACGCAGTACGCTCTAGCGACGACCCGCGCCCTTCGGCTGTAGGCGTGTCGCAAAACGATGGCCCCACGGAAATAAGTCCCTCGGCTGCGTCGCCAAGCACTGGCAATTCGGCTTCGGTCAGGTTGCACGACAGCAGCGGGCAGTATTCAGGGGCAAACTGCGGGTCACGACGGCCCAGCTCTGCATAGGCTCTGATAAACGCATAAGAGGAAGCGCCCACTAGCGAGTTCAGGATGAACTTTGGACGACAACGTTCGATCTCTGCGATCAAACCTTCAACCGATGTGTCTCCCAATGGCAAATACCGCTCGCCCGGTACCGTGCCGCCGGATGCCTCCAGTCGCGTGCGCGCCACCCTGCATGTTTCCCACCCCCAAATGTAGTTCGACCCGGCAAGAAAAGCAGACATGCCGAAATGGCGCATGGCCCAGCCCAATATTGGAAGGATGTTTTGATTGGTCGCCGCATGAGCATAAACAACACGCGCAGAGGTCTCGAACCCTTCATAGGGAACGTTATACCACAGGGTCGCTTGGGCGCGGTCCAGTTCGGGAATAACCTCCTTTCGGCTGGAAGACGTCACGCAACCAACGACATGTCTGGCGTTCGATGTGCTCAATATTTCGGCACACATCGGGGCGTAATTCGTAAGGTCACCTACTGGGTCTCGAACGATTGGCGTGAATCTAATCGGAAGCGCAGTGTCCGCATTCACATCTTCTATAGCTGACATCGCCCCCGCAAATAGCGCTTCTGACATCAACTGATAGGTACCCGAACGAGAGTATAAGATACCAATATCAAAATTCTCAAACATGGTTTCCCCATAAAAAAAGCCCCGACATGGCAACCCGTGGTTACTTCTGTCGAGGCCCGAATGCCCGCATGGCGATTGCCAAAACATGATCTGATCTAAGATCACTGACTTAGGTTGAGTGAAAATCGAAGATTATGCAAATATTATTGACAGATTTTATGGAAAAAATGCTCTTCCTAAATGTGGCGACTATTTCTTAAGCAGTTTCACGTGATTAACCAGTCATGATTATATACCTGCGGACCGCCTTCGATTACCCACAACCACGATACCATCAGCCAGCAGAACTCGAGCTGCGCAAAGTCGTAGCGACTTATTGTTCGAAATAACGTGGGTAGCCCAATCTGGGGAACCACTACTGTTGGGGCCAGTTTCCTAAAAAACCGACGAAGTCAGCGTTTTCCCCATACCTGATGCAGATTTGGTCGTGCGACACTTCTTGCGACTCAAATGGGCGCAAAAGGGGTGCACTCAGGGCTGCGATAGTAGCGCACTCCATCATTGATCTCATCGGAGTGATACAGATATGTGCTCGGCCATACCAAATGAACGCAGGTTGATGCAGTGGTCCACGACCTTATGCGTTTCGAGCTCATCACTTCAGATAACTTGCCGGAGGCCTGTGATCCTCGTCGGCCTGAGACCGTCGTGGCCGCGATCCGACTGTATGAAGCCTCTAGGGCAGCGGTGCGATATGTGTTTATATATAATGGTTTCAAGGCGGTATTAGCCCCTCTTAACCTGCTCCCTGACTGCCTAGATCTTACAGCGTAACAAGGTGCAGGTTTCTCCCTGTCTTCCACTCCTTCGATTAGTGTTTTTCGGAGGGAGATTTCTGTGGGTTCCAGCGGCTCATACGAGGCGCGATGCAGATTTGAAACCAGCCTTTTGGGGCATTCAGTCTGCTTCCAACATATAAGTAAAGGTGGACGGTCGCGTCGCTCTGCTTCTCCAGTGGTTTAAGCTCAGCATTATTGCGGTCATGTCGTGTACCTCTGGGAAGTCGATTGGGATCGTTATGTTTGAGGACGCGGTACGCCACGGGATCCGAGAATTTGATGCCTGACAGGGTGCCAAGTACCGGACAAGCCTAATTGGCCCAAGGGAATACTTGCGCCGTGAAAGCAGGACCTTTGCGATGATCTCAGCAGGGATTTGACAGGCAGGGTTCTTCGGAATTGATCTAGCCTTCTTCAGCCGCGCTGCGCCATGGTTGGGGTATGCGTCACGCCACTTAAAAAAGCTGAACTGGACCGGTTTCGACAGTCCGCTCATGAAATTGCAGTATCACAAATTCAGTTTACGACGTGAGGCCACCCATAAAAAAATACCTGCGATATGGGCCAAATCAGCACATCTATTATGTCACAACCCTGGTGATCTACCCAGATAAGTGTAATAAAATCAACGCAGTAAGATATAAAATACGTCCACTACCGTTGGTACTCAAAAATATATGACGCCCACAACGAACCGTGCAGCAATGCTTCAATTTTGAATTGTGGAAGACCTCGATTCAGCGGGCTCTTTCCAATGTTCCGGCCTAAGCCCTAGACCCAACGCTCGCGCGGTAATCACACGTAAGAGTGGAAAACCATTCAATAGTTTGATAAATAGTGGCGCGCGAGGAGAAGATTTCGCCGTGAGCGCGGGCATAAGTACAAATCTGTGAGCTATTACTTGGGCATTCTGGGTCATGGATGCAGGCCAAGCTCGACGCTTTTGCACTTGGGCAAGGTGCTGTGATCTTATGGCTCGGTTTGAGAGAGACGGCCCCACAAGCCTTGCCGTCGCTACGGCATCTTGTATTGCCAGATTTATGCCCACCCCACCCACAGGAGACATGGCATGAGCAGCATCGCCAATGCATAGCAAACCGTCACGCCACCACGTTCTGAGCCGATTTACTTGCACCGTCAGCAATTTGACCTGATCCCACGAAGTCAGCGACGCAACCGAGGTTGAGAGCGCGGGGGCAATACCTGCAACCCTTTGACGAAAGGCTGCGATGCCTTCCGCGCGAATGATATCCGCTTCTCCTTTTTGAAAAGGTAAAGCACATTGCCAATAATCGCCGCGATCAAGTTGAACAAGGAACCCGCTTGATCCCACCTGTCCTAACGATACAGGTGCTTGAGAAGGCGTTTTGGGTAAACGCATCCAAAATACATCTATCGGGGCTCCGATGTCGTCCAACGTTAGCCCGGAGGCATCACGGAGCGCGGAATCTCGTCCATCCGCCGCGATCGTAAGATCGGCGTGAATAACCAAGTGTCCATCCTTGTCGCTTGCGTTTACGCCAGCAATTTGCCCATCCTGATCAATCAGGTTTACAGCCTTGGTAAGTCTGAGGAGTTTGAAATTAGGGAATTCGCAAGCTGCCTTGACCAAATAATCGAGAAAATCCCATTGGGGCATCATCGCCACATATTTGCAAAGCGTCGGTAGTTGGCCAAAGTCAGCAATCTTATAATTATTGCCCGAAATAGTTACCGAAGCTTGTCGGATTTTCTGATGGGGGCGTGTAAGCAATTCATCTAAAAGGCCCAACTCGTGGAAAATCTCTAAGGTCGATGGGTGTATCGTATCCCCGCGAAAATCGCGAAGAAAGTCAGCGTGCTTCTCCAAGACGATAACGTCTATCCCTTGTCGCGCCAACAGATATCCCGTCATCAACCCCGCAGGGCCGCCACCCGAAATCACACATTGAGTTTCCAACATTCGCATGGGTTTGGTTCCTCAGCACTGCTTCCTTAGTTAGATAGGCATGCTGAGGGGAATTTTCACGTACCGGCAAACATCAACCGAATAGAAAAACAAAAGGTGCAGGGTCAACGCACCCTTACCCACTGTAATTTTAGTTAAAGCTAGTCAGTGGGGCTGGATCATTCGACGTGAAACAGCCCCCCTTGTCGTGACTGCTCTTAAATTTTTAAAAACGATATGAGATCAGCATTGAACCGCTTGGTATGGGTATTGACCAATGCATGTGGTGCGCCGTCATAGGTTTTTAGCTCTGAACCGTTGATCATTTCTGCCGCGCGTTTGGCACTGGCTTCGAACGGGACGGTTTTATCCCCCGTGCCGTGAATAATCAGGGTCGGCACCTTGAACGCAGCCATGTCAGCGCGAAAGTCAGTTTTACCAAATGCTTCGACGCAATCTATGGTAGCTTTGGGGCTAGCTTGCATCGCGACCCGTACCGCATCGTGAAGCAATGCATCGGAAACACCACCCTCAGTGGACCCTTGTCCAAAGAAATCCTGATAGAAATCATTGAGAAACTTGGGGCGATCTG
>DRFG01000286.1 GCA_011050655.1 Roseobacter sp. | reverse complement strand
GTTGACGCCTCTGTTTGCAAAGCCTCGCAGTTGGCAAATCCTGGATATGTTGATTGCCCTGACCATGTGGGTGATTGCGGTGAAACTTCTGTTGATGTGACCTTGCTCTTGGGGGCGCATTAGGAAATGTTGCAGTCATGACCACCGCGCTTCCTCATCGACCCGTTTCAGGCATTTTTTGGATGGTCGTCACCGGCTTGTGTTTCATATGCGTGACCGCCTTGGTAAAGTATATGGGTCCGCGTCTGCCATCGGCTGAAGCTGCCTTTATTCGCTATGGATTCGGGTTGGTGTTTCTGCTGCCAGCCTTGGGGTCATTGAAAGCGGCGCATCTGTCTCGACGGCAATGGACCCTGTTCAGTTTGCGGGGGGCGTTGCATGCGATCGGGGTGATCTTGTGGTTTTATTCGATGACCCGGATTTCAATCGCCGAAGTAACTGCGATGAATTATCTTGCCCCCATCTACGTGACGATCGGTGCCGCGCTTTTTCTCGGCGAAACCTTGGCTTTGCGCCGCATCATAGCGGTCCTTTTGGGCTTGGCTGGGGCTGTTATCATTCTGCGACCGGGTTTTCGTGAACTGACCGGCGGCCATTTCGCAATGTTGATCGCTGCAGTAGTGTTTGGCGGGGCATATCTGCTGGCCAAGGTACTGGCAGATGAAGTGCGAGCGTCGGTCGTCGTGGGCATGATGTCTCTGTTCGTCACGTTGTTCTTGGCCCCCGTTGCCTATTACGCATGGATCGCCCCCGAATGGACTGAAGTCGTCATTCTTGCCGCTGTCGCGTGCTTTGCGACTGCTGGCCACTATACCATGACATTAGCCTTTGCAGCCGCGCCGCTGACCGTGACCCAGCCGGTCACCTTCTTGCAACTGGTCTGGGCGACTGCGTTGGGCGCTTTGGTTTTTGCCGAACCCATAGATATTTGGGTCATAATCGGAGGTTTTGTCATTCTTGGCTCTGTGACCTTCATCACGTGGCGCGAGGCGATGCTGAACCGCCAGATCACCCCATCCACGCCGGCAACCAAACTCTAGAGGGTCTTCCCTGACCCCGACCCGCGAACCGCCAAGGGAGTCGCCGTGCACAGTTTTTTATTGACTTGTCAGTCAATATTATTACCACATAGGGACAAGCTGCCACTGAAAAATCAAGGATATCGGCATTATGCCCAAGCTCGGAATGGAACCCATTCGCCGCGATGCGTTGGTAAAAGCCACCATTGCTGAGATCGGAGCCGCGCAATCGCTGGACGTCACCGTCGGGCAGATAGCGCGAAGGGCAGGCATGTCGTCCGCGCTGGCGCACCATTACTTTGGGGGCAAGGACCAGATTTTTCTAGCCGCCATGCGGTACATTTTGACTGAATACAGCGCGGAAGTCCGTCGTGAACTGCGCATGGCCAAAACTCCGTTGAAGCGGGCAGAGGCGATCATCCGTGCCAGTTTTGACGAAAGCTGCTTTGATCCGGCGACGGTCAGCGCTTGGATGACGCTATATGCGTCATCGCGTACAAGCACCGAAACTTATCGTCTGCTGGTGGTGTATCAAGGGCGGTTGAGGTCGAACCTGACCCACGCCCTGCGCCCCATATCGACCAATCCTGCGGGCGACGCCGAAACCATAGCAGCGTTGATCGACGGGTTGTACCTGAGAGCGGCCCTATCTGACAGTGGCAGTGCCAGCGCTGCCAGTGCGCAGGCGCTCTCCGTGTTGCACAAGCTGCTCGGTGACGCGGAATGACGCGCCCTAACATATTGATCGTAATGGTGGATCAATTGAATGGCACGCTATTCCCCGATGGTCCCGCCGAATGGCTCCATGCGCCTAATCTGAAAAAGCTGGCCGGCAGGTCGACCCGTTTCAAAAATGCATACACCGCCAGTCCCTTATGCGCCCCGGGGCGCGCGGCATTTATGTCGGGTCAATTGCCATCAGCCACCGGTGTTTACGACAACGCCGCAGAGTTTCCATCGAGCGTGCCAACCTATGCGCACCACCTGCGCCGCGCCGGCTATCAAACCTGCCTGTCGGGCAAGATGCATTTTGTTGGCCCCGACCAGTTGCACGGGTTCGAAGAGCGGTTGACGACAGATATCTACCCAGCCGACTTTGGTTGGACCCCGGATTACCGCAAGCCCGGTGAACGGATCGACTGGTGGTACCACAATATGGGCTCGGTGACCGGTGCCGGTGTGGCCGAGACCAGTAACCAGATGGAATACGACGATGCCGTCGCCTATGAGGCAACGCGCAAGCTTTATGAACTGTCACGCGGTCTGGACGAAAGGCCATGGTGCTTGACCGTCAGTTTCACGCACCCACACGACCCTTATGTGGCACGCAAGAAATACTGGGATTTATACGAAGATTGCGACCACCTGCTGCCGACGGTTCCCGACCTTGGCTATGATCACCAAGACCCGCATTCAAAGCGTATATTCGACGCCAATGACTGGCGCAGTTTTGACATCACCGAAGAAGATATCAAGCGGTCGCGTCGGGCCTATTTCGCCAACATCAGCTATCTGGACGATAAGATCGGCGACATTCTCCAAACTATGGAAGACACGCGGCAAGAAGCGATTATCGTCTTTGTTTCAGATCATGGCGATATGTTGGGCGAACGCGGCTTGTGGTTCAAGATGAGCTTTTTCGAAGGCTCGTCGCGCGTTCCGATGATGATCAGCGCACCCCAGATGGCACCGGGGCTGCAAGAAGTTCCGGTTAGCAATATTGATGTGTGCCCGACCTTATGTGATCTGGCGGGCGTTTCGATGGACGACATTGCGCCCTGGACCACAGGCCAATCCCTGGTACCGATGGGGCAGGGGGTGGAACGTACCGAACCCGTAGCGATGGAATACGCCGCCGAAGGGTCCTATGCCCCGTTGGTGTCGCTGCGATACGGCAAGTGGAAGTTCAACCGCTGCGCGTTGGACCCGGACCAATTGTTCGATCTTGAGGCTGACCCGCACGAGCGCGTAAATCTGGCTGATGAGCCCGCACACCAAGGGACCCGTATGACGCTATCGGCCAAGGCTGAGGCGCGATGGAACCTGGAAGCTTTCGATGCCGACGTGCGCAAAAGTCAGGCCCGCCGCTGGGTGGTGTACGAAGCGCTGCGCAAGGGGGGGTATTATCCGTGGGATTACCAACCGCTCAAGAACGCATCGGACCAATACATGCGCAATCACATGGACCTGAACCTGCTTGAGGAAAGCAAACGCTTCCCCCGGGGCGAATGAAGGATCCCCATCCGGGGCTAGGCGGAAAGAAATGGAGCAGTCCGATATTTTCCCTGAGCCCTGGTTTTGAGCGCTCACAAAGATAGTCACCGCGGTCTGCCGCGAGAATTAAATGCAAAAGCCAAACCGACTGCACGGGACATGGCGCAACTGAAAAAGAGAGACCAATGCAAACGCAACCCAAAGCGAGCCATTTTATCGGCGGCGAATATGTTGAGGACACCAATGGCACGCCGATCGAGGTGATCTATCCAGCGACCGGTGAAACCATTGCAACCGTCCATGCCGCTACACCAGCGGTAATCGAAAAGGCGATAACGGTCGCGCGTGCAGCGCAGGTTGAATGGGCGCGAATGAGCGGGGCAGAACGCGGGCGCATTCTGCGCCGCGCCGCTGACATCATGCGCGAGCGCAACCATGACCTGTCAATATTGGAAACCTACGACACCGGAAAACCGTATCAGGAAACCTCTGTTGCTGACGCCACCAGCGGCGCCGATGCGCTTGAGTATTTCGGCGGCATCGCGGCATCGCTCACCGGCGAACACATCCAACTGGGCGACGATTGGGTCTATACCCGCCGCGAACCGCTTGGCCTGTGCGTGGGCATTGGTGCGTGGAACTATCCGACGCAAATCGCTTGCTGGAAAGGTGCGCCCGCGCTGGCATGCGGCAATGCGATCATCTTTAAACCATCTGAAACAACGCCGCTTTGCGCCCTGAAGGTAGCAGAAATTTTGGTCGAGGCGGGACTGCCCGCCGGTCTGTACAATGTGGTTCAGGGCATGGGCGAAGTCGGTGCATCGCTGGTTTCTGACCCGCGCGTTGACAAGGTGTCGTTGACCGGGTCGGTACCTACGGGGCGCAAGGTTTATGCCGCTGCGGCCGAAGGGATCAAGCATGTCACGATGGAGCTGGGGGGCAAGTCTCCGATGATCGTGTTCGAGGATGCCGATATCGAGAACGCCGTCAGCGGTGCGATATTGGGTAATTTTTACAGCTCCGGTCAGATTTGTTCCAACGGGACGCGGGTATTTGTCCACCGCGACATCAAGGACGCTTTCCTGAACCGGCTGGCAGAGCGGCTTGGACAGGCGGTGATTGGCGACCCGCTGGATCCTGCGACCAGTTTTGGCCCGATGGTATCGCAGCGGCAGTTGGACATTGCCCTAAGCTATATCGAAAAGGGCAAGGCAGAGGGCGCGCGTGTGGTGTTCGGCGGGGCCGCAATCGACCGCGAGGGCTTTTATATGCAGCCTACCGTGTTTGCGGATGTGACCGACGATATGACCATTGCGCGTGAAGAGATTTTCGGCCCGGTGATGTCTGTGTTGGATTTTGACGATGAAGACGACGTAATGGCGCGGGCCAACGATACCGAATTCGGCTTGGCGGCAGGCGTGTTCACGCGTGATCTGACCCGTGCGCATCGGGTCGTGGCAAAGTTCGAAGCGGGAACTTGTTATATCAATACCTATAACGATGCACCCGTCGAAGCACCTTTTGGCGGCATGAAGAATTCGGGCGTCGGGCGAGAGAACTCCAAGGCGGCAATTGACCACTATAGCCAGCTGAAATCGGTTTACGTGCGCATGGGTGATATGGAAGCGCCTTTCTAGCGGAGGGTTGATCCAAAGGCGCGCTGACGCGCATATGATTTTTGGTGCAAGACGCTGGCCTGAGCCCACCTTTGCGGGGGCATGCAAGGGATCGGGCGGGTTGAGGAAATGCTGAGAGGTGCTTGAGGGATCAATCTGATCCTCAAGTCACCTCGACAATTTTGAGATGCGAGTCGTGTGCGCCTCAAGGACCAGCCGCGCAAAAGCGCGGTGCCTGACGGCATCCTTGACCCGCCCAAGACTCACGAGAGAGGCGATAGGATGGACGCGGAATTTATCATTGTGGGAGCCGGTAGCGCAGGATGTGCGATGGCGTATCGGCTGGCTTTGGCCGGGCGCAAGGTGTTGGTCGTCGAACACGGTGGCACTGACGCGGGGCCGTTCATCCAGATGCCTGCGGCATTGTCCTATCCGATGAACATGCGCCGGTATGACTGGGGGTATACATCCGAACCTGAACCGCATCTGAACAACAGACGACTTGCCTGCCCTCGGGGTAAGGTCATCGGTGGGTCATCGTCGATCAACGGTATGGTCTATGTCCGGGGGCACGCGCTGGATTATGATCATTGGGCCGAAGCTGGTGCTGACGGCTGGAGCTATGCGGACGTGCTGCCGTATTTCAAACGGATGGAGACATGGCACGACGGGGGGCATGGCGGTGACCGCGCATGGCGCGGGACCGATGGCCCGATGCACGTGAGCCGGGGGCCACGCAAAAACCCCTTGTTCG
>DRFG01000285.1 GCA_011050655.1 Roseobacter sp. | reverse complement strand
GATTTGTCCAACACGCAAGCAGAAGGCCTTATCGAACATTTTGGCACAGTTTTGGCTGACAACGACGGCAAGCTCGTCGACAGCGAATACTGGGGCGTCAAAACGATGGCCTATAAGATCAACAAAAACCGCAAGGGCCACTACGCCTTTCTGCGTTCGGATGCACCTGCACCCGCAATTCAGGAAATGGAGCGTCTGATGCGCCTGCATGACGACGTGATGCGCGTTCTGACCATCAAAGTTGATGAGCATAAAGAGCTGCCATCGGTTCAGATGCAGAAACGCGATGAGCGTCCCGAGCGCGGCGAACGCCGCGAGCGCCGTTGATCATCAGCTTGAAAGAAAGGACATAAACCATGGCCGCAAAACCATTTTTCCGCCGTCGTAAAGTCTGCCCCTTCTCGGGCGACAACGCACCGGCAATCGATTACAAAGACACACGTCTGCTGCAGCGCTACATCTCTGAGCGCGGCAAAATCGTTCCATCCCGTATCACTGCAGTTTCTGCGAAAAAGCAGCGTGAATTGGCCCGTGCCATCAAACGCGCCCGCTTCCTCGCCTTGCTGCCCTACGCCGTTAAGTAAGGAGAAAGCACATGCAAGTTATCCTTCTGGAACGTGTGGCCAAGCTTGGCCAAATGGGCGAAGTCGTCGATGTAAAACCCGGCTACGCACGTAACTACCTGCTGCCTCAAGGCAAAGCGCTGTCGGCCTCCAAAGCCAACATCGAAGCATTTGAGGGCCAGAAATCACAGCTTGAGGCACAAAACCTCGAGACCAAAAAAGAAGCCGAAGCAATGTCGGACAAGCTGAACGGTCAGCAGTTCATCATCATCCGCTCCGCTTCTGATTCGGGCGCACTTTACGGGTCGGTTACGACACGTGACGCGGCCGAAGCAGCAACGGCTGAAGGCTTCACAGTAGACCGCAAGCAGGTCATTCTGGGTAGCCCGATCAAAGATCTGGGACTGCACGACGTAAACGTGGTCTTGCACCCTGAGGTAGAAGCGACCATTCAGCTGAACGTTGCACGTTCCGCCGAAGAAGCCGAGCTTCAGGCTGCTGGCAAATCGATCCAGGAATTGGCCGCAGAAGAAGAAGCTGCTGCCGAATTCGAGATCTCCGAATTGTTTGACGATATCGGCTCTGCCGCGTCGGATGACGACGATAGGTCTGATGCTGGAAGCTCAGAAGACGACGACGCCAAAGCCTAATCGTCTAAAACGCATACCAAAGCGTCGCCCCAAATCATTTGGGGCGGCGCTTTTTTTTTGCAAACATCTAAGTCGCGTCTGGCACATCACACCCCGAGCATACGTGAATATAACCGTTTACCCTGCCAGCCCTAGGCGCTGAATATAGACACAGAATCGTTTTTAGGCTCCGAAAACCATTTAGTTGCTATAAAATTTCATCATTTGTCTACGAAAACATGAGCACATGAATCTGACAGTTTGCGATTCTACGCTCATCTATGGGGGTGTTAAGCGGCACCATGCCCACCCTGGACCAGCGATATTGCCGTGCGTCATTCACAGTGTAGGGTTCTGGAAGCCAATAAAACGAGCTTCATATGAAAGTTTTTACCCGACGTATTATGTGTCAGATGCTGGTGAGCACCCCCGCGCTTTCCGCCTGTGCCAGCACCTCGGCCGTACCTGAGCTGGCCGTTGCTACCCGTAGGATACCTTTACACCCTAACGAGACGCCCGAACTGCGCAGGCTCATTAACAAATGGTCCGACTTCTACGATGTGCCGCGCCCCTTGGTTCACCGGTTAGCAATTCGGGAAAGCACGCACCAGCCACAGGCCCGCAACGGCCCCTATTACGGGCTGCTGCAAATCCTTCCTGCCACTGCCCGCGGAATGGGGTTCAGAGGGGATAAAGGCGATCTGCTGGACCCGGATATTAACCTCAAATACGGCGTCAAATATCTACGCGGCGCGTGGATGCTGGCAGATGGAGATCACGCCACAGCTATAAAATGGTATGCACGGGGCTATTATTACGAAGCAAAGCGCAGGGGTATGTTAGTCGAAACCGGGTTGCGCAAGGGGTGACGCTGGATCGGTCATGCAGCCTTGCTATATCCAATCAAGGTTGACCTGACGCTTCGGGTATTTCTCTGAAAATGCCTCGCGCAACGCACGAAACCTTGGTCGAAGCTCTGCAAATTTGCGCTCGTGGGTTTCGACCACCAGACAACGAATATCCCTAATCAAGTCTGCTGCATCCATCGCCTCCAACAGCTCAAGCTCTGCTCCTTCGATATCCATTTTCACAAATGCAATTTCACCGCGATTTTCAATTTCGCCGCTCAATATTGTCAAAAAATCCAATAGCTTTACGTCTACATAATTTTCCGCAGCGATCATGCGGCCGCCATCAACGATTGTGCTTTTGACAGATGCACCCTTTTTATCTTCGTCAAAGTTAGATGCTCTCATCAGGCGTACATTGCCCGAACTTGCGCCGACGGCTGCATTGATAAGCTGCACATTCTGCCTATCACCCAATGCGTCGCTCAATTGGGCAAAGGCATAGGGATCTGGTTCATAGCTGATGACGTCAGCGCCCGTGTCCGCCAACAATGACGATACCACCCCAACGTTAGCCCCACAATCTAACGCCAGATCTCCGGGCTTTAGCATGGCTGTCACACCCTTCAAAAACCCCATAGCTTCGGCATGGCGCAAATTGCGTTTTGCCCGGCGGCGTGCCTTGCGTTCGTCTTCGGTCAAAGGTTGTTGGTTACGGGCCGCTCGCCGCGCTTGCTTGTCTGGTTTGTCCATTAGGGTCTAAACCTCACTGCCAGCCTATGTAACTATGTACTCTATTTAGACCAGATAACCGTGCCTAGTACCAACGAAAAAGGCCGCCCAATGACGGGCGGCCCAAGCTACAGAACCGAAAGTTCTCGCTTATTCGTCTTCAAGCGACTCAACGGCTTTCTGAAGGTCCTCTTTAGACACTTCTTTCTCGGTCAACGTTGCTTGTTCGAACACATGGTCAACAACCTTGTCTTCGAACAACGGCGCACGCATCTGTTGCTGCATCTGCTGGTTTTGCTGAACAAATTCAAAGAATTGGCGCTCTTGACCAGGATACTGACGGGCTTGGCTCATGATTGCTTGGGTCATTTCGGCGTCAGTTACCTGAACTTCGGCTTTCTGGCCCAACTCAGCCAACAACAGGCCCAGACGCACACGGCGTTCGGCAAGTGTCTTGTGCTCGTCCGTGGTCTCGATCTCGGGGTGATCGTGGCCCTCTACGTCAGGGTTTTCCTCATGCCATAGCTGGTGTGCAATCTGGCCCGCTTCGGCTTCGACCAGAGACGGCGGAAGGTCAAAGCTAACCAGCTTATCCAGCTCGTCCAGCAGGCCACGCTTCATCACAGCGCGTGCAGCACCGGCATATTCGGCCTCAAGGCGTTCGGATATCTGGGTTTTCAGCGCGGCCAAATCTTCGGCCCCGAACTTCTTTGCCAGCTCATCGTCGATCTTAGCGGGAACAGGCTTTTTCACCTCTTTGATCTTACACTCGAATGTGGCTTCTTTGCCCGCAAGGTGAGGTGCCTGATAGTCTTCTGGGAAAGAAACAGTGACGTCTTTTTCGTCGCCCGTAACAGCACCGACCAGTTGCTCTTCGAAGCCTGGGATGAAGGAGTTAGAGCCGAGAACCAGTGGATAATCTTCTGCTGCGCCGCCTTCAAAGGCTTCGCCGTCTACCTTGCCAAGGAAGTCAAACACAATCTGGTCGCCGTCTTTGGCCTTGGTGCCAGCCTTACGGGGTTCGAAATCCTGAGCGGTTTCGGCAAGGTTGCCCAGCGCTTCATCAACTGCTGCATCATCTGCTTTAACGACCAGTTTATCCAACTTGATCGACGACAGGTCTACTTCGGGAATCTCAGGCAACGCTTCGTAGGTCATCGTGACCTCGACGTCGTCGCCTTCTTTCCACTCTTCATTCGACATTTTTACATCAGGCTGCATCGCGGGGCGGTCGCCGGTTTTTTCGAAATGTTCCTGCATAGCACCATCGATGCTTTCCTGCATCGCTTCGCCCATGATCTTTTGGCCGAACTGCTTTTTCATCAGCGCCAGCGGTACTTTACCTTTGCGGAACCCCTTCATTTCGACTTCAGGCTGCGCTTCGGCCAGTTTTTCGTTGACCTTGGCCTCCAGCTCAGCTGCTGTCACAGTGATGGCATAGCCGCGTTTAAGACCGTCGTTCAGCGTCTCGTTGACCTGCATGTTTGCTCCATAGGGTAAGGCCGCGCATAGGGTGGCACGGGCGGAAAAATTTCCGCTCTTCTATTGGGGCCTGCGCTCAGGCGCAAGTGGATTTGGCTTACAAGGCACGGAAAACCCCGTCAGTCCACGTGCGAATTTACACTTCCATGGCAACTTCATACATTTCAGATGGCAGGGCAATGTTATGCAAACAGCGGCTCACCATTAAGCCGTTGAAATCACTTACCCCGGAATTCATCAGATTTTGGCGGCCCGAAAGTCGTTGCACCGGGCTCCGTCCATCATGGTGTGTGCTGCATGCGGTGTTATAACGCATCAAAATGCCTCAGGCCTTGGTGTGGTTGATATATCAAGCCGGGCATAATCGCCGTTAGGAAATGCCCCACTAAGATCAAGCTTGCATTCTGAAACAATCTTGCAGCATGTTAATTCTACCTTAGGGATGCCAATCAGGCAGCCGCCAGTTGGTATGCGTGTCCTTTGTAGTAACCGTTTTGCTGCTAGACTAAGTACACTGCATTTTTGACGTTTTGCTTTCTCCGCATCGGCAAGGCTCGCTTAGGCAAACTTCCTTCTGGCCCGTTTGGGCTGTTAGGTGATGAATGGCGACACGACAATCGCGATCCGGACATGCGCACTTATGGGTGAGTTCACCCTCCCGCAGGTGGCAGGTTAATCGCCTTTGGTACACAGTGGCGCTGCCTGCAAAATGGGCGCAGTACCACGTCCGCCCCATTGGGGAACACACGGCAACACAACGGGTTGAGCCATCAGTCTTAACAACCATCAACAAGAGGAGAATTACATCATGGGATACGGAATGGGCGGCATTTGGATGCTGCTGGTCATCGTCTTGGTCGTTTTGGCGATCTTGGCACTGATCAAATATCTATCAAAATAGCAAAAAAAAGGACACTGGCATGACTTATACTTACAATCGCACCTTGCCCGACGTTGATATCGACGCGGCTGATACCCGCATTCGCGCGTCTCTGGCAAACCACGGCTTTGGTATCCTGACCGAGATCGACGTGAAGGCAACCATGAAAAAGAAAATCGATGTCGATATGGAACCCTACCGTATCCTTGGGGCCTGTAATCCGAAAATGGCGTACAAAGCGATTGGGATCGAGCCACGAGTGGGTGCGATGTTACCTTGCAATGTGATCCTTCGCACCGTCGACGGCGGCACTGAAATTAGTGCGATTGACCCGGTGGCATCTATGCAGGCGATAGATAACGACGAGTTGCACAACGTGGCTGGCGAAGTCCGCGATATGATGCGAGCCGCCGTCGACGCGGCTTAAAAATAACTTCGACGCAACGGAAAAAAGGGGCTTATCAATGCCACTGACACGACGTGATTTAATGAAGCGCGCTGGCGCTGCTGGCCTTGTCGCAGGCTTGCCCGGGCTTTCACTAGCGCAAGCTGGCGGTGGCCTATTGCAGATGCCGCCGCTGGTTGACGCGACCACGTCTGGGGCCTTTGATCTGCTCGCGCGGTCCGGTGAAACAAATTTTCTTGGCCAGAACACCACGACGACTTGGGGTTTCAACGATCAGGCGTTTCTGGGACCAACCTTGCGCCTTGCCCATAATAGCCTGGCAAAAGCCTCGGTTCGCAACAGTTTAGACGAACCTTTTTCCCTGCACTGGCACGGCCTTGAGATCCCCGGACACGCCGACGGAGGGCCGCACCAGCCCATCGCCACGGGCGCGACATGGTCGGTAGATCTGGACATCAATCAGCCGCCTGCGACGGTCTGGTATCATTCTCACACCCATCTGCGCACAGCCGATCACGTTCAAAAGGGCCTTGCAGGAGCCATACAGCTTACTGACGGGCGTGACGATGAACGCGGCTTACCGTCGGATTATGGTACGGATGACCTGACGCTTGTGATACAGGACCGCCGTTTTGATCGAAGCGGACGCGCAGTCTATGACCCAGGCATGCACGACAGAATGATGGGTTTCACCGGTGACGTCATACTGGTCAACGGTCAATTCGGCGCGCAGGCCGTCGTCCCGAAGGGCATCGTGCGACTGCGCCTGTTGAACGGGTCCAATGCCCGTATTTACAACCTAGCCTCACGGGCGGGTCGAACACTTCACCTAGTGGCGACGGACACCGGGTTTCTGGACCGCCCCGTTGCCGTCGATAGACTCCAATTAGCGCCCGGCGAACGTGCGGAACTGCTATTAGATTTTTCGGACGGCACAAGCGACATGCTGGTCAGCAGTTCGATTACCAATGGTGGTATGATGGGCGGCGGGATGATGAGCGGTGGAATGATGGGGGGCTCGGCCCGCGACAGCTTTGACATTCTTCCGATATCGGTTGATCCCTCGCGCCGCGCGCGGATTGATCGTATTCCCGAAAATATCGGTGGCACGATGCCAAATATGGACATTCGCGGCGCTTCTCGACGCGATATAGCGCTTCAATCTGGCATGGGCGGCATGTTTCGGCGCAGCCGAAACCAACACTCAATCAATGGCAATTCATTTGAGATGGATAGGCTGAACTTTAGCGTGCAACGCGGTGCGACCGAAATCTGGACGATCGATGGTCAGAATATGGCCCATCCGTTCCACGTTCATGGGGTCAGATTTCAAGTCCTGAGCGAAAACGGCGGCCCCGTATCTATCCACAATAGCGGTTGGAAGGACACCGTTTTGGTGAACGGACGGGCGGAAATCGCCCTTCGTTTTGATCACCTAGCGCCCGCCTCCACCCCTTTCATGTTCCACTGCCACATCCTCGAACACGAGGACGGCGGCATGATGGGCCAATTCAGCGTGGTCTAAGGTGGCGTTCGTAGGGACGGGCCCGTTCTAACGGCCTGTCCCTGAAAACACGGATTTTCACGCCGGATTTGCAAGGAATGGCAGCAAGCAATCGGCGCACCCGGAGCGACTGCCCACTTGGTCCCAAAGGCAGGCGTTGCCCCCTCAAGATACAAGCACGGTGAAAAAAGCGCGCTAAAGCTCAAGCAGTACTCGCCGAAATTAAACCACACGTTAATCATTTGCTCGCGCATAGACCCTAAGTGGACGCATGCTCTTCATGTAACTTAGCGAGTTAGCTTGAGCGCAACCAATGATTAACAAATTGGTATTTTGGCTATGCCATAGCCTTGGTTAAGGTGGCCTATGCGTGCCCCTAGGCGCTGCCCTTCAGCAAAGGACCACCATGTTACCTAAGACGACGGATACAGTGATCGTAGGTGGCGGTCAGGCTGGGCTAGCGATGAGCGAGCATTTAAGCAAATGCGGCATTCCCCACGTTGTGCTTGAGCGCCACCGGATCGCGGAACGGTGGCGGTCCGAGCGATGGGATTCACTGGTGGCAAACGGCCCCGCGTGGCACGACCGCTTTCCAAGCATGGAATTTCCCGATACCGCGCCAGACGATTTCGCAACCAAGCACAGTATCGCATCCTATTTTGAAGCCTTCGCCAAGCAAATTGCCACGCCAATTCATTGCGGCGTCGAGGTCCGTAAAGCTACTCGGACCGAGAATGGAACTGGCATTGTGGTGGAAACTTCAAAAGGAACGATTGAAGCTCGGAATATCGTGGCTGCGACGGGACCCTTTCAGACCCCAGTCATTCCCTCAGTTTTGCCAGATCTTGACGGCATCATCCAGATACATTCCACAGCATATCGCAATCCTGGTCAATTGGCCCAAGGCGCAGTGATGGTTGTCGGTGCCGGGTCTTCCGGCACACAAATTGCAGATGAACTGCGGCATTCAGGCCGCGAAGTTTACTTGTCCGTCGGCCCCCATGATCGCCCGCCGCGCAGCTACCGTGGCCGCGATTTTTGCTGGTGGCTTGGCGTGTTGGGCAAATGGCAGGCAAAAACACCGCCTGCAGGCAAAGAACATGTCACGATTGCAGTCAGCGGCGCTAATGGCGGTAAGACAGTTGATTTTCGCAGGCTCGCTGAGAACGGCATAACACTTGTTGGGCGTACACACGGATATACTGACGGCAAGCTACAATTCAGCCCTGACCTTGCCAAGAACATCGCCGAGGGCGACGCCAACTATCTGTCTGTTCTTCGCGAGGCCGATAACTACATCGCGCGTGAAGGTCTTAATTTCCCGCCAGAGCCAGAGGCCCATATCATTCCCCCCGACCCTGCCTGCCTCAGCGATCCGATCTTGTCATTGGATATCGCAACAGCGGGGATCACGACGGTTATTTGGGCTACAGGATTTGTGCAGGATTTCAGTTGGCTGAAGGTGAATGTCTTTGCGCCAGACGGTAAACCACAGCATGACCGTGGGGTGACAAACGTAGCTGGCGTCTACTTTTTGGGGCTGCCGTGGCTTTCAATGCGGGGATCGGCGTTTATTTGGGGGGTCTGGGTCGATGCTCAGTATCTGGCCGAACATATCGCAGCGTCGCACGCATTAAACGCAGGGTAGCTTGCCGATGCAAAGATCGGACATCCTGCGAAAGTTAATCGGCTTTCCCACCATCAGCGCGGACCCGAATAGCGACTTGATCGCGTATTGCGCTGATCTGCTACGGGGCGTGGGTGCACAGGTTGTGATCATCAAAGACCCAGTTCAATCCAAGGCTAATCTTTATGCGACAATCGGGCCCCGCGACCGCGCTGGCGTTTTGCTTTCGGGGCATACCGATGTTGTGCCCGTCGCGGGCCAAGATTGGACCGTGCCTCCGTTCAAGATGACCGAAAAAGATGGCAAAGTCTTTGGTCGAGGCAGCACCGATATGAAAGGTTTCATCGCCTGTGCACTGTCGGCTGCACTGAGCGCATCAACGATGGACCTGAAAACGCCGCTTCATCTGGCACTGTCATATGACGAGGAAATCGGCTGCATCGGGGTGCGTTCGATGATTGATATGTTGGCTAAGGCCCCGTTCCGGCCAAAGTTTTGCATCGTGGGTGAACCGACCCAGATGATGGTCGCCACCGGCCACAAGGGCAAGACTGCATGCCGTGTGACCTGCACCGGGCGCGAGGGGCACTCCGCTCTTGCACCGACGGCCCTAAACGCGATCCATCTGGCCTGCGATATGATCACTGCTATCCGCGATATTCAGACAGACATCAGTCGCACAGCGACGCCAGATATGGATTACGACATTCCTTATTCGACGCTGCATGTCGGGGCGATCAAAGGCGGTATGGCCCTGAATATCGTGCCAAATTCGGCTGAGTTCGCATTTGAAATACGCAACCTTTCCGAAGATGACCCAAAGGATACTCTGAATCGCCTTGACCAAGCGGCACAAGACCTGCTGACCCCTTTGCGAGACCGGTTCCCCGAGGCCAATATCGTAATTGAGACAACAGGCAGTTACCCACCCCTTGCGACCGGCCAAGATACAGAGGTCGTCAGCTTTGTGAAATCTCTGACCGGGCTGAATGCAACGATCAAAGTGGCGTTTGGCACCGAAGGCGGGCTGTTTTCTACTCGGCTTGATATCCCGACGGTGGTTTGTGGCCCCGGATCAATGGCGCAAGGTCACAGACCCGATGAATACGTGCACGCCGCTCAGCTCGCCAAATGCGATGCGATGTTGGACGCCCTGCTTGTTCGCCTTGTGGCCGGTATTTAAGCGGGATCGTGTGAACCCGGCAGCCCTTGCGTGTGTAAGTGATCTTTCACATGCTTGAAAAACGCCGCTACAATTCCCGAACGATGCTCGGACTGCTTTGTCGCCAACCCTAAGCTAACCGACCGCACGTCTCCCAATAGCGGCAGGACAACCAATTTCTCGCCGTCAGGCGCGATGTCGGACCGGGTGCGCATGTTGACCAAGCCGAACCCGAACCCGTTGGCCACGAGGCTGCGCGCCATCGACATATCCGAAGTACGCTCGGTGATGTTGGGGCGAAATCCGCTGTGTTGGAACATTGACAAAAAATACTCACGGCTGAGCGGCAGGTCGAGCAGGACCATCGGTTCGTCTTCCAAGTCCGCCAAGGACAGCGACAGTTGTTTCGCCTTGGGGTGATCTTTTGCGAGCATCACATAGGGGGGCAAAGAAATCAGCTCGTTGAAGAGAATGTCTTTCGGAATTTCAATGTCATAGGTGATCGCGACGTCAATCTCGGCCTGTCCTAACATGCGTAATAAATCTGTCTGGCTTCCCTCTTTCAGAGTGACAGAGGCATCGGGAAATTTCGCTTCAAAAGAACGGCGAAGTTGGGCGCTCACGACGGGGGCGACGGTTGAAAGTGCACCAATCGTGATCGGGCCACGAACCGTGTCGACAATATCAATAGCCAAATCGTTTATTCCATGGGCGAGAAACAGAATACGTTTCGCTTCGTTGAAAACGCGCCGCCCTCCGGGCGTCAGCGTCAAACCCTGTGCGTGATGGCGCACGAACAGTTGGACGCCCAAATCCGTTTCAAGCTGACTGATCGCTGAGGAAATCGAGGGTGGGGAAACGTTGACGCGCTGTGCAGCCAACGCAATTGTGCCAGCCTCACCAACGGCGATCAGATACTCCAACTGTCTGAATGAAAAACGCAAAGGCATAAACCTGCATGACTCTGAGCGCCTTGAATATCAAGCCCCCTGCGCCGCAGTATCAAATGCCATGTCCTGCCGCGCTTGCCAGGATAAGAAATCAAACACTGTCCCTTCGTAATCGGAACCAGCAAGCGGGCCGCCCGTTGCGTGCACCGACGACAGGGCAGTTTGCATGATCTCCAGCTTTTCACGATCCTCGCGGTTCACCTCTTCCCACAGAGAAATTCGTTTCTCGATGGTATCACCGTCAAGTTCGTCACCAAACGTAGACATGGTCCAAGTCACTTCGATTTCATCAACCTTTACTGGCCGGATGGACAGGGAGACCAACAAAGATGCCGCGACACTTGCGACCTGGCAAGGGAATACGGAAAACAAGGAAGACCGCGCACGTTCATCGTCGTCAAGTCCCGGTGCGCCCTGCCCGCGCGCTTCAATGCCTTGAGGGTATTTAGCGAAATAACTGGTAAACCCCTCGCCCGACGGTCCCTTTTTGCTCAGCCCTGTAGGTGTGTAGCCGTGCAGGGTTTCAGGATGCACAACCGAAAGGTGGTAACCCTCCATGAAATTTTCGACGAGGCACTTCCAGTTGGTTTTCCAGATTTCAGTCGCAGTATGGACGATCCGAAACAGTTCTGGCTGATAATGTCCGATGACGGCTTCTAAACCGGCCAACACCTTGTCGATGTCTGGTGGGGAACTGTCCAGACATACATAGATAAACCCATAACGTTCCTCGCTGCACATTTCAGGCAGGCGACACGACTTGAGATCAAAGCTTGCGTTTTTCATGCGTGCAGCCCGCAATAGCGCACCATCTGTGCCATAGGTCCAAGCATGATAGGAACAAACAAAACGCTTGGCGTTTCCGGTGTCCTTTACCAAAGGCATGCCGCGATGTCGGCACACATTAGAGAGGACCTTGATCTTTTCGGTATCACGTACAACGATCAGTGGCTCATCCAGAAGCTGGATTGCTCTGTAATCGCCGACGTTGGTCAACTCGTCGGCCCGTCCCACGCAATGCCAGTTCTTGCGCAACACGGTTTTTCGCTCGTAGTCAAAATATGCAGGGTCAGTGTAAAACCGCCCAGAAGGGCCACGCGGTGCTCCGGCAGGCGCGTTGGCAATCAGTGCCAGTTCGTGCCGCATCTCAGTCACCTGTTGTGTCAATGTATCGTTGTTAGTCATCGCCCGGGACTCCATAAGATGGCGCTTCGCGAGGGTCGATCGCCCGCTGCACATAGGCTTCTAGTTGCGGTTTATAGACACTCCATGCGGTCGCCACAGCGTCAACCGGGCAGGCATCCGTCCAGTCGCAGCGCAGGTCAGCCACGGGCCAAGGAACCGCGTCACACAATTGAAGACCGGCGGAATGAATCGGGCCTGCTTCTCCGCCTGCGGCCAATCCCGCGCGCATGGCAGCTACCAGACGATCCCCAAGATGGCCGGTCGCATCCTCAAAGGCTGTTACAATCGCTTGTGGCACATCTTGGTTCGCCAACAAATTGCCTGCCGAGATCACATCTGTTCCTTGTGCCTGTGTCCAAATGCCAAGCGATTTCGGCCCCGAATGGATGGCCACGCGCCCCGCGTTGTCGATTGCCAGAACCTGCCGGTATTCAATGAACCGTCCTTGGTTTCGTACCCCTGCGATTGCCTCATCAGCGGACATGCCCCCCTGCATCAGGTCTAGCGCGAACGGCCCCAACGTCGGATCAGTGATATTCTGGCTCGATACCGCGCCGACATTAGAACGGGTATAGGAACACCGTGCGGCAACCGCGGGCGAAGACGACGCGATCGCAGTGCCAAACATCCCCGTTTCGGCGCAGCGGGCGACCAGCGAAAACGTCATGACGGGATCACCGCCGTGCCGTCGATTTCAACTAGCCATTCGGGCCGCGCCAATGCTTGTACGACCAAGCCCGTCGAGACAGGATGCACGCCTTTGATGTATTCACCCATGGTGCGATAAACCGCCTCGCGGTAACGCACATCGGTGATGTAGACCACCACCTTGACCAGATCGGCCATCTCTCCGCCGGCTTCTTCGATCAACTGCTTGATGTTTTGCATGACCTTATGGGTTTGCTCCACCGGGTCGTGGCTGTCGATGTTTTTGAAATCATCAAGGTCTTGCGGACACTGCCCGCGCAGATACACCGTTTTGCCGCCTTCAGTTACAACCGCCTGACACAAATCATTGTCGAGCGATTGTTCAGGGTAGGTTTCCCGGGTGTTGAACTTGCGAATGCGTGTGTGTGTCATGCTTGAACCTGCTGCTTGGCTGCGGCTTGCATGCGAGCATTGATATACTGGGCAAAGTCGTAATTCGGCCGCTCGAGGTGTGAAAGATGTCCGGGTGTGGCTGCTTGTGAACACAACCCGCGATACACTTTTTCGGTGCAGCCTTTGTCTTCGACGTTCACGTCATCCAGCAACGTTTTGAGCTTTTTGAAATTGTCCTGCGCGTCAGGGTCGTTTGCATAGTCATTGGACATGCCGCCGCCAAAGCCAATCTTGACTCGCCCGACACCGTGCGGATGTAGTGTGAGATACCAAAAATACCCCGGCGTCAAAGTAATCAGCAGACTCGGATAGATGGCCAGCAAATACGTGGTGCGGCGGCGGTCACCCTCCATGCGTTGGTTGCTTGGGTGCGCCATCGCGATTTTCAGCGTCTCGTCCTTCAGGATCGTGTGATAATTAAACGCGTCTTCGCCGGGGGGGCAAATCATCTCGTCAAGCTTTGACAGCCCGCCGATTGTCCCCGCATGACAGACTGGCAAGTGATAGCTTTCCATGAAATTCTCGGCCAGAACCTTCCAGTTGGTATCCCAGATGTGGGTCTCGAAAAATGTCTCGGAATAGTTCGCCATGTCATAGTCACCCACTAGGTCTTCTACTTTCGAAAGCTGCCGGGCAACGGGCGGCACGTCGGGGTTCAGGGTTACGAAAACCCAGCCCAGCCATTCTTCACAGCGGACATCAGGCAAGCGGTAGTCGGATTTACAAAACCCCTCGTTTTGATCCATTGCGGGCGCACCACGCAGTGATCCGTCAAGGTTGTAGGTCCAGGCGTGATATGGGCAAACGATACTGCGGGTGTTTCCCCGGCCTTCCAGTAAGACCGACATCCGGTGTCGACAAACGTTCGACATAGCCTTCAATACGCCCTCTTTGTCGCGCAGAACGATAATTGGCTGATTTGCTAAATCGAGCGTGACGTAATCCCCTGAATTGGCCAGAGCGTCAGCCCGCCCCACGCAAAACCATTCATTTGCAAAAATTGAAGACGTTTCTAGCGCCAGAAAATCCTCTGATGTATAGACCGAAGGCGGCATTGCGCGCGCTTGATTAAAGGGCCGTGATACATTTTCACTGAGTTCTTCGGCGGCATCTTTCATCTCGTTTCCTTTTTGCGCTGACCGGCTGCGCCTTCATGAAATTTTCGACTGCTTGGCGCGACATGGTAATGATCTAATCAAGCCCACGCCTGCGGCCCCCTCAAGATTGACCGCTTTCCCCCAAGGATAAAGCACTCTCTTTCGCAGGCTTGCTTTGGCAAAAGCTAATCATGAATGTAGTGATGGCGATTTTAATCGAATTGTTGAGAACCGACACTATTGAACTCAGGGCAGCCATAAGAGGCTCACCGCATAAAGGTCTGTCATTCAAACAATAAGTTCGTTCGGTTTCGCCTAAGCAAAATCCGCATCCTGCTCATCGTTGAGATGCAGCAGAGCGAGGCAGAGCCGGCAGTACCCAAGCCCAAGCAGACCTGTCACTCTTTAATTTCCAAGCAAGGGTGGACCGCAAAGGAACTGCTATTCACGGATCTTCGCTGCAATTGCAGGCGATGCTGCAATTGCACGATATACACCTAGGTCGTTGGAAAGCATACAGCCGTAACGTTCGTCACAGCAGCCCAATCCAAATCACTCGGGTTGGCTTACCTATTGAGCAGGTCGATCACGGCATCAGCACCGGCTGGGCTTGAAATTGCCAATGCCATCGGTGCGGCGCCACCAAAATCTTGGCTGGGCTTCTCAAAAAAGCGCATTACCAGTGCCCCGTTACCATGGTGAACTCTGTCAGCAACAACGTACGCGCGGGCAAAATCATACAGTATCTGACTATTCGCGCTGCTTATCGGGCGCTTCTCGCTTTTCGCCCGACGAAAGGCTCGGTCTGGAATAAGGTTCAGGGCCGGTTTGGACGCCAAGATCCTTAGAACTTTCTCTACGGATTCGGCCGGAAATCCCTTTGCAATTTGGGTGTTCAGAGACTCTGAGTCGTTTATTTCTTCAGGTAGTCCTAAGAGTTCCGAAACTCGGTCGATCTCAGTTGCGCGTGTGAGTTTGCCATTCATTGTCAATCTCCCTTTGTGTGAGAAACTGACATCAATGTTACTAAATAACAACCAGACAAATTGGTTTAGATTGGGATGCCTCTACCACTACGCGCGGGCCTGTCCAAACCAGCTATGCGGTCACTACAATCGAACGAAGTATCTAGGGCGGAACGGGCGGCTTTTGTAGTTGCTAGTATACCTGCAGGCCAAGCTGCGCCAACAGATCAGACGCCTGCCGTTTAGAAATCACTGCACCTTTGAACCGTTTGGCATCCCCCAGCTTCACCCCACCAAGGTCAGCCCCGCGCAAGTCAGCATGTTCAAAGCGGCAATCGGACAAATTTGCATCTCGCAGAGAGCATTCTTCGAATACAGTTTCTCTAAAGTCGCACGACCGAAGATCAGCCTCGCCAAAGTCGATCCGTTTCAAGGTCCTTTTCCGAAATGACAGATTGGGTAGAAGTGCCAAACCAAACAAGCTATCTTCAAGTTCAAGGCTCATTGTGCGGGCCTCGGTCAGGTCCGCGCCGATCATTTTGCATCCCGAAATCTTTGTCGCGGCCATAGTCGCACCTCGAAAGCTCGAGTTGCTGTAATCCCCACCTTCAATCAAAGCTTCCGTAAGAATTGTACTCATAAAACGGATGCCTGCTGCCCGGCACCCTGCAAAAACGGAGCTTTCCAAGTTTGCTCCATTAAAGGAGGTCCGCGAAAGATTGCACTTTTCAAAACGCCACCCGGGCATTTGAGTTTCGGCTAAGTCCAACTCTTGGAGATTACAGTTCCTCAGGACAGTTTTTCTCCCTGTCCTAATGAGCACATTGATTTCAGTAACAGTCAGCTTTTGATCTGAAAGAAGATTTTGTGGCGCATTTTGCATGGCATTTTGTCTGCCACCATACTTCTTCGCTTTCAAGCGCGATGCGCCGAATAAGCGGAAGCAACAAGCTTTCTAATAGCTGCCCTTGCGATGCAAGGCGGTGCCCGCGCAGCTAACCTTCAACCGGAAACTAAATATCCTAATGGCTAAAGGCTGATCTAGGAAAGGTGAATTGCAGCATTTCATGATCGGTGAGGGATTGCTTTGGGTCCGTCGGGCCCTGCCCCCAATGCCCTGCGCCCCGAAGTTTGCATAGCCT
>DRFG01000284.1 GCA_011050655.1 Roseobacter sp. | reverse complement strand
TGCCTGGCGACAACCTACAGTTCGACGTCGAACTGATCGCACCCATCGCGATGGAAGACGGTCTGCGCTTTGCGATCCGCGAAGGCGGCCGCACTGTTGGCGCGGGCGTTGTGTCCAAGATCCTCGAATAAGACGTATGGGTGGGCGTTAGCCTTCCATTACGTTTATATAGAAATAGACCGCAAAAGCTTATTGCGGTCTATTTTCACATTTAAACAAGAGATCTGACACAGATCTGATTTAGCTGAGTATCTTTCACCGCTAGTGCGCCTTGGGTGGGCGGGAGACCTAACCATGACTTCTAAAGAAGAACCAGTTTCCGCTCAACTCGCAGCTTCATTGCTATCGCCATTTGTACTTTATATGGCGGGTCGAATAGATGCAGCCGACCGACGTGCGACGCTTGTTGGCGGTGGTGGAATGGCATTTATTGCTTATTTGCTGGACACGGCTCAGGCCAAGGTCGACTCTTTTATCACGTTCTTTCTTTTTGCGGGAGCTTTTGGCATTGCAGTTTTCAGTGTTCTGCTTGCCGGCCTTGCGCTGTTCCCACGCGTAAGTTCTGCGGACGATTGGCCCAGTAAAATCTTTCTGGGACGGGATCAAGGCGCGGGAATTCTCGAGGCGATTTTGTCGAGCGAGACCAAAGCTTTGTCGGGTATGATCGATTCTCAGATTTTGCTCGGTCGAATTCTAGCGAAAAAGAATCGATATACCTATAAGGCCGGAATAGCCTTCCTCTCTTCGTTTGCCATCTACGCTCCATCCGTGTTTCTCGGAAGCTAAATCGAACAATTGGTTTCTTTGGAACGATGAGCCAAAAGACGTGCTAACGCTGTTTCTGGCGGATCCTTTAATGAAACGCTGGCGTCACTTACATTTTCCGATGATGTTGTAACGATCTGACTCGGTTAGTAGCGGCTTTGGGCAATATGATCTTTGCCACCGATACCCTACGCACTGCGGCATTGCTTTGACTTTGGATAGCAACTTTTCTGCGCGCCGATAGTCGCGCAGCGGCAGTAATTTTGACAAGATATGTCTAGATTATAGATTTCCTGCTTTTCGACATACCGGTGGCGTTAAGCGAAATCAGCTCTTGCCACAGACAGCGACTCCTCCTATAGAGCGCAAGTCTCAGCGGGGTGCGTCTTTACGTGCCCCGTTTGATTTACGACAAAACGCAATGAAGGGCCGTGATGAGGCGACTCTTCCTCTTCGTTTCACCTCCCAATGAGGGATGATGACATATGGCACAAAGCCAAAACATCCGCATCCGGCTGAAGGCGTTTGATTATCGTGTGTTGGATGCGTCCACACAAGAGATCGTGAACACCGCCAAGCGCACCGGTGCCTCTGTTCGCGGCCCGATCCCGCTGCCGAACAAGATTGAAAAATTTACTGTTTTGCGTGGCCCACACGTTGACAAGAAATCCCGTGACCAGTTCGAAATCCGCACGCACAAGCGTCTGCTGGATATCGTTGATCCGACCCCCCAGACCGTGGACGCGCTGATGAAGCTCGACCTTGCCGCTGGTGTGGACGTCGAGATCAAGCTGCAGTCATAAGCGTAGGAGGGTAATATTATGTTGCGCTCAGGCGTTATTGCAAAAAAGATGGGCATGACCCGTTTGTTCATGGAAGATGGTAAGCAGATCCCTGTAACCGTTCTCCAGCTCGACAAGCTTCAGGTTGTTGCACAGCGTACCACCGAACGAGACGGCTACACAGCTGTTCAGCTCGGGGCAGGTACAGCCAAGGTCAAGCGTACATCGCAGGCCATGCGTGGGCACTTCGCTACTGCGAAGGTCGAACCCAAGCGTAAGGTTGCGGAGTTCCGCGTGGACCCCGAAGCCATGTTGAATGTTGGCGAAGAAATCATCGCCGACCATTACTTTGCCGGTCAGTATGTTGACGTTGCAGGCACTTCCATCGGTAAAGGTTTTGCCGGTGCGATGAAGCGCCACAACTTTGGTGGTCTGCGGGCGACGCACGGTGTTTCCGTGTCTCACCGTTCGCACGGCTCCACTGGTCAGTGTCAAGATCCCGGTAAGGTTTTCAAAGGCAAGAAAATGGCCGGTCATATGGGTTCCGCTCGTGTAACCACTCAGAACCTCGAGGTTGTCAAAACTGACACAGCTCGCGGCCTGATCATGGTCAAAGGTGCCGTTCCCGGATCCAAAGGTGGTTGGGTGACTGTTAAGGACGCGGTGAAGAAGCCGTTCCCAGACAGCGCAATTCTGCCCGCAGCTCTGCGTTCGGCCGCCGAAGAAGCTTCCAAAGCCGCTGATGAAGCCGCCGCAGCAGCCGCTGCAGAGGCCGAAGCAGAAGCCAAGCGTTTGGCCGAAGAGCAAGCCGCTCAGGAAGCCGCAGCACTTGCGGAAGCCGAAGCATCCATTGACTCGGACAAAGAGGCCGCTGGCGATCAAAGCGAAACTTTGGACGAGACCAAGAAGGAAGGTGACGAATGAAACTTGATGTCATCAAGCTCGACGGCGGCGCAGCCGGTTCGGTAGACTTGGACGAGGCCCTGTTCGGTCTTGAACCACGCGCCGACATTCTGCACCGTGTCGTCCGCTGGCAGCGTAACAACGCGCAGCAGGGTACGCACAAGGTCAAGACACGGTCCGAGGTCAGCTATTCGACCAAGAAGATCTATCGCCAGAAGGGCACCGGCGGCGCACGCCACGGCGCACGTTCTGCACCGATCTTCCGTTCTGGTGGTATTTACAAGGGTCCAACCCCGCGTAGCCACGGCCATGAATTGACCAAGAAGTTCCGTAAGCTGGGTCTACGCCACGCTTTGTCCTCTAAGGCAAAGACAGGCAATCTGGTTATCATCGATGATGTCACATCCGATGGCAAAACCGCAGCACTGGCCAAGCAGGTTAAGAGCCTGGGCTGGAAACGCGCTTTGATCATTGATGGCGCGTCAGTGAACGAAAACTTCTTGCAAGCCGCGCGCAACATCGAAGGTCTGGATATCCTGCCAACGATGGGTGCAAACGTCTATGATATCCTCAAGCGTGATACACTTGTTATCACCAAAGCGGGGATCGAAGCACTGGAGGCCCGTTTGAAATGAGCACCAAGCACCAACATTACGATGTGATCCGCAAGCCGATCATCACTGAAAAAGCGACTATGGCGTCTGAAAGCAACGCCGTCGTTTTCGAAGTCACGATGGCCAGCAACAAGCCGATGATCAAGGAAGCTGTCGAGGCTCTCTTTGGCGTAAAGGTGAAGGCGGTGAACACCTCCATCACCAAGGGTAAGGTTAAGCGCTTCCGTGGTCAGATGGGCCGTCGTAAGGACGTCAAAAAGGCTTATGTCACGCTCGAGGAGGGTAACTCCATCGACGTGAGCACCGGTCTATAAACCAACCTTGGTTTAACTGAGTTACGAGGCCCTCCGCACAATGCGGGGGGCCTTTTTTGTTGTTGCTTTGCTTAGTGGATATCAATGGCCTGTCGTCGCACTGCACACCATCGCGGGCGCGGGTGGGGCGTCATTTGTACGAAGTGTAGCAAAAGTATGGGGAACTATTCATTGCAAGGCGGCGTTAGCTAGAAACGAACTTGTGACTTGAACCCGCGGCGTCATCAATATGGCCCGTAGGAGCCTGCCGGTTTTTACAGATAGGGCGAATGATGACAATTTCCGATCTCCATGCAACCGCCTCACGATTCAAGCATGCGAAAAACCTGGATGATATTGATCCCGAAGATTTTGCTTGGGCAGTCCCGATCATGCGGGCGGGATACGCTGGACGGGCGCTAGTCTATTTGGTGGTTGCCGGCGTGTCGCTTTGGTCGATCTTCCAAGGAGGAGAGGCCGAAGGCACTAAGTCGGCGATGCAATCTTTGGACGGTCCGATTGGAGTGATAACAATCATCGCAATCGCCGCAGGGCTTTTCGCCTACGCTGTATGGCGGCTCATTGACAGCTTCTGGGATTTAGAAGCTTACGGCACATCCGCAAAAGGCATCGTAGCCCGGATAGGCATGGTGGTCACCGGGGTTGTTCACGGGGCGATAGGCGTTATTGCCATCACCGCGTTGGGATATGCCTCGTCTGGGTCTAAAGGGCAAAAACTACTATCTGATTTCATGCAAAGTACATTGGGTTCGTGGGTGGTTACCATTGCCGGTCTACTAACCGTCGCGACCGGTATATACTATTTTTACAAAGCGATATCGCAGAACTATCGGGACCACCTTCAAGCTAATCATTTTACAATGCATTGGAATTTCCTGTTAAGAGCCGGCTTAGCGGCGCAAGGCGCGACTGTGATGATAATCGGCGGGCTCATTGCGTATTCGGGCCTAAGCTCAAATTCATCGGGGGCCGGGGGGCTCGGTACCGCCTTTGATTGGCTCAAAGAGCAGGCCTTTGGGAATATACTCGTAATTTTGCTGTGTCTTGGTCTTTTGGGATTTTCTCTGTTTTGTATGGTGAACGCGTTCTACCGGATTATTCCCAAAGCTGCGGACCCATCGGTTGAAAGCATGGCCTATAAGGTGCAGCAGCTGGCGTCATAGGCGTGTCCCAGGCAACGGTTCTGTGTGTAATTGCTGCGCAAAATCGGGCATTTGTGGCGGGCTATTGCGCGTACGGACAATGCGAAGCGATTATTGCGCCCTAGCGCCTTGACGCTTGGCCCATCCTCCCCTAAACGACCCCATCGGCATCGCCCCGGATTCGTCCGGGGCTGTGTTGTTTTGCGATACGGTCAATCACACTGACCCGACGCGCACTGATGGGGCTGACGATATTCCGCCCTTATCATTATATTTTGGGACCTTCGGGGCCCTATAACCATCTCGGCGTCGCTATCTAGATGTCGGGGACAAGCAAAACGGAAGACAGAGAACATGGCACTCAAGTCGTATAAACCGACGACGCCAGGCCAGCGTGGGCTGGTACTGATCGACCGTTCGGAGCTTTGGAAAGGTCGCCCAGTCAAGGCCCTCACAGAGGGTCTTAGCAAATCGGGCGGACGGAACAACACCGGACGGATCACAATGCGTCGCACTGGCGGTGGGGCAAAGCGCCTTTACCGTATCGTCGATTTCAAGCGCAACAAGCTGGACATGTCCGCGGTTGTCGCACGGATCGAATATGACCCTAACCGGACCGCATTCATCGCACTGATCCAGTACGAAGATGGCGAACAGGCTTACATCCTAGCACCACAGCGTATTGCTGTTGGCGACAAGGTGATTGCTTCGGCCAAGGCCGACATCAAGCCAGGTAACGCTATGCCATTCTCGGGCATGCCTATCGGTACGATCATTCACAACATCGAAATGAAGCCAGGCAAGGGCGGCCAGATCGCTCGTGCTGCCGGTACCTACGCCCAGTTCGTAGGCCGTGATGGTGGATACGCTCAGATCCGTTTGTCTTCGGGCGAACTGCGTCTGGTGCGTCAGGAATGTATGGCCACCGTTGGTGCCGTATCGAACCCTGACAACTCCAACCAGAACTACGGTAAAGCGGGCCGCATGCGTCACAAGGGCATCCGCCCTTCTGTACGTGGTGTTGTTATGAACCCGATCGACCACCCACACGGTGGTGGTGAAGGCCGGACATCGGGTGGTCGTCACCCTGTTACGCCATGGGGCAAGCCAACTAAGGGTGCCAAAACCCGCAACAAGAACAAAGCGTCCAGCAAGCTCATTCTACGCTCGCGTCACGCCAAGAAGAAGGGGCGTTAATAGATGTCTCGTTCAGTATGGAAAGGTCCTTTTGTTGACTCTTATGTCCTCAAAAAGGCCGAAGCTTCCCGCGAAAGCGGTCGCAGCGAAGTGATCAAGATTTGGTCGCGCCGTTCAACGATCCTGCCACAGTTTGTTGGCCTGACGTTCGGTGTGTACAACGGTCACAAGCATATCCCAGTAAACGTCAGCGAAGACATGATTGGTCAGAAGTTTGGTGAATATTCGCCAACACGGACCTATTATGGTCACGCAGCCGACAAAAAAGCGAAGCGGAAATAAGCCATGAGCAAGGATAAGAATCCCCGCCGCGTGGCCGACAACGAAGCCCGTGCAAAACTGCGCATGCTTCGTACAAGCCCGCAGAAACTGAACCTCGTCGCAGCGATGATTCGCGGTAAGAAGGTAGATAAGGCCCTTACGGACCTGACCTTCTCGAAAAAGCGGATTGCAGCAGATGTGAAGAAATGCCTTCAGTCCGCTATCGCGAACGGTGAGAACAACCACAACCTTGACGTGGATGAACTGGTCGTTGCCGAAGCATATGTCGGTAAGAACTTGATCATGAAGCGTGGTCGTCCACGGGCACGTGGCCGTTTCGGCAAGATCATCAAGCCGTTTTCGGAAATCACAATCGTCGTGCGTCAAGTTGAGGAGCAAGCATAATGGGTAATAAAGTTAACCCGATCGGTATGCGTCTTCAGGTCAACCGCACCTGGGACAGCCGCTGGTACGCTGACACGAAGGACTATGGTGATCTTCTTCTCGAAGACCTCGCCATCCGCGCCTTCATTAAGAAAGAATGTGCACAGGCCGGTATCGCCCGTGTGATCATCGAACGCCCACACAAGAAGTGCCGCGTTACGATCCACACTGCGCGCCCTGGTGTGATCATTGGTAAAAAAGGTGCAGACATCGAAGGTCTGCGTCAGAAAATCGCCAAGATTACAAAGTCTGACCTGCACCTCAACATCGTTGAAGTTCGCAAGCCAGAGCTGGACGCGGCCCTTGTCGGCGAATCTATCGCACAGCAGCTGGAACGCCGGGTATCTTTCCGTCGCGCCATGAAGCGTGCCGTACAGAACGCCATGCGTATGGGTGCCCTTGGTATCCGCGTGAACGTTGCTGGCCGTCTGGGTGGTGCAGAAATCGCGCGTACCGAATGGTACCGTGAAGGCCGCGTGC
>DRFG01000283.1 GCA_011050655.1 Roseobacter sp. | reverse complement strand
GTGCATGAAAACGGCATCGACGACATTCGCGCCCGCGTAATAGAACGCTATGCCCTGATCCGCCCACAGTTCACCGGGGTCGACCAGCAGATTCTCGCCCGGATCGAGGCCGACTTCGTTAGCCCCAACCTTAAAACCGCACCCATCAACGCCTATACGTCGGCTTACGACAGTGACCCCATCTTTCGAAGCTGGGCCGACACCAACCTGACCGACCACCGCAACCCATCCTATGCGATCGTCTCGATCAGCCTAAAGGCACATGGTGCCACGCCGGGCGACGCGTCTGCTCAGCAGATGCACGCAATGGCGGACCTTGCAGCAGCTTACGGCCATGATGAACTGCGCATCAGCCACGAGCAAAACGTGATCCTGCCCCATGTGCATCGCGCCGATCTTCCGGCGTTGCACGCAGCTCTGAACGCCGTGGGCCTCGCCACCGCCAACATCGGCCTGATCAGCGATATCATCGCCTGCCCCGGCATGGATTATTGCGCGCTCGCAACGGCCCGCTCAATCCCCATTGCCCAGGAAATCGCGACCCGTTTCGACGAACTCAAGCTGGAACACGACATCGGCCCGCTCAAGATCAAGATCTCTGGTTGCATCAATGCCTGTGGCCACCACCATGTGGGTCATATTGGCATTCTCGGTCTCGACCGGGCCGGCGTGGAGAATTACCAGATCACGCTTGGCGGTGACGGCACTGAAACCGCCACCATCGGCGAACGCGCGGGCCCCGGCTTTTCCGCCGATGACATCGTCCCGGCAATCGAACGCCTCGTGCTCAGGTACCTAGCTCTGCGGACGGATGCGTCCGAAACCTTCCTGCAAACCTTCCGCCGCATGGGGCTCGCGCCGTTTAAGACGGCCCTCTATCCGGAAGCCCGTGCCCATGCCGCGTGATCACCCCTATATTCCAAATGGTCAAAAAATCCTCCCCGAAGGGTCGGATCGCGTCGCAGCGATGACCTATCAGGTAAACGGGCTAAACAACTCCTTGCGCCATCACAGCGCGACCGATGTGTTGCGCGCGGCTATTGAAAACGTGCCCCATCTGGCTCTGGTCTCCAGCTTCGGAGCGGAATCCGTGGCGCTGTTGCACCTTGCGTCGATGGTAAAGCGCGATTTGCCGGTGTTGTTTATCGACACCGAGATGCTGTTTGCCGAAACGCTCGTCTATCAACACGAGCTAAGCGAACGCCTAGGGTTGCGCAATGTTCAGATCATTCGAGCAATAGATTTGGCCCAAACCGACCCCGACGGCACGCTGTATAAACGCGACCCCGATGCCTGCTGCGCCCTTCGCAAAACCGTGCCGCTCCGGCAGGCGTTGGATGGGTTCGACGGCTGGGTCACCGGTCGCAAGCGGTTCCAATCGGGTACGCGTGCCAGCCTGCCGTTTTTCGAAATCGAAACGTCATCAGGTGCGCCAGCCCGCATCAAAGTGAACCCATTGGCACACTGGAAAGCCTCCGATGTCTCTGATTACATAGATGAAAACCGTCTGCCGCGCCATCCAATGGTGGCCAAGGGCTATCCAAGCATCGGCTGTGCGCCATGCACCTCGCCGGTCAAACCCGGCGAAGACCCTCGCGCAGGACGATGGAGAGACATTGAAAAAGACGAATGTGGCATCCATTTCGTAAACGGCAAGATGATCCGAACAGGAGCAAACTCATGACACAGCTGATAACAGACCAGGGTTTTGTCACAGACGACTTCGCTACCGGTTATGCGCCTCTCGGCACGGACCAAGATGTAATCGCCGTCAACGTCCCCTCTGATGCCCGACCAGATGACATTCCGTTGCCTAAGGGCTTGCAAATGATACGTGTCGATTTTCCGCAGTCTGCGGATGGGCGTGGCTTTACCCTAGCACGGCAATTGCGATTGCGCGGCTACACCGGCCGCTTGCGGGCCTGCGGCCATGTGATCGCCGATCAGTATGCCATGGCCAGACGCTCAGGCTTTGACGAGGTCGAAATCCCTGACGATCTGGCAGCACGACAACCACAAGACCAGTGGTTGGCCCGTGCCAATTGGAAAGACCACGACTATCAGTCACGCTTACGCGGCTAAGACGGCCCTTTTCCTACCCCTTCTCTTCCCTTAAAGACAAAGGATGCGCACCAACATCGCGTAGTTAAATTCATGACCGAGCAGAAACCAGTGACCCAAACCGATGCCAAGCCCGTGCCAATGCTTCCTGACGCACAGACTGTAACCTCTGTAAAGCACTGGACAGAAAACCTTTTTTCCTTTCGCGTTAGCCGACCTGCGTCTTTGCGATTCAGATCTGGGGAATTCGTCATGATCGGATTATTGGGCGACCCGGACCCCAAATCCGGCAAACAAAAGCCGTTGTTGCGGGCTTATTCCATTGCCTCGCCGTCTTGGGACGAAGAGCTGGAGTTTTATTCAATCAAGGTTCAAGACGGCCCGCTCACATCGAAACTTCAACATATTCAGCCTGGTGATCAACTCATCTTGCGCCCCAAGCCGGTCGGTACGCTGGTGCACGACGCCCTGCTACCTGGCAAACGCTTATGGTTATTTGCCACGGGTACCGGCTTTGCACCATTTGCCTCGTTGCTGCGCGAACCTGAAACCTACGAAAAATTTGATCAGATCATCGTCACCCATACCACCCGCGATGTGGCCGATCTGGACTATAGCCATACGTTAATCAACAGTCTGAACGACGACCCGCTTATTGGCGAAATGGTTGACGGAAAGGTTATCTACTATCCAACCACCACGCGAGAACACAGTCCCAAGATGGGGCGCATAACCACACTTCTAGAAAACGGCACTGTGTTCAAGGATTTGGGCGTCGACGGTATCAATGCCGAGACCGATCGCGGCATGGTCTGCGGTAGCTTGGGTTTCAACAAGGATATCAAGGATATTCTCGAAGGCTTCGGTCTCGATGAAGGGGCAAACTCCGACCCTCAGCACTATGTGGTGGAAAAAGCCTTTGTCGGTTAATTGTCTGTACTGACGATAACCTGACTAGTCAGAACACGTTCAAGAAAAAGACCGCGCTCTTGCATCCAAGGCGCGGTCTTTTCGGT
>DRFG01000282.1 GCA_011050655.1 Roseobacter sp. | reverse complement strand
TCGCTGATATTCAGCTCGCTGATAATTCTTCAGGTATCGATGCCGTGAACGACTTAATGGGTGAACTTGGCATACGGCCGGTGATTTTCATCACGGCATTCCCTGAACGTCTGCTGACAGGTAACAAACCCGAGCCAGCGTTCCTGATCTCAAAGCCTTACACTGTTGATCAGGTCATATCGGCCGTTTCACAAGCGATGTTCTTTTCGTCAACAGAGACACTAAACTCCTAACTACAATACCGCATGTTCTCGCCATTTCATGGTCACGCTCACCGGCGTGAACATGCGTGCAACCCGCGTCCACTGCCTATGCAGATGGAACCAAACAGGCTAACATGCGTTAATAACCGGATAATAAGCCAAGGAGACCGAAATGGCCAAAGAAGCAACGTCAACTACCACTGCAAGCAAGGAAGTCTCGATTGACGATCTTGCGTCTCAACTTGCTACTTTGAAAAACGACATTGCCGAATTAACCGGAGCAATGACCAATTTCGGCAAAACGCAGGGTCGCGCTGCGGCGGATCAGGCTAAGACTACCGCGCAGGGCCTTGCGGATACGGGCCGCGTCAAAGCTGCTGAAGCGCAAGAAACAGCAGAAGAGTTTATTCGTACTCAACCTGGCACCGCATTAGGTATTGCCGCTGGTATCGGTTTTCTGGTCGGGCTCGTAGCGGCACGCCGTTAATGTTTGACCAGCTTACAGATAGGGTTGCCATTCGGGCAGCCCAATCGGCCCGAACTGCTGCTATCGGGGTTGCAGCCTTTTTATGCATTGCCGTTGGCGGCATATTTCTGGCAAGCGCTGCATGGTTATTTTTGCTTACGGTTACCAGTGCGATTGTTGCTTGTCTTATCATAGGGGGCATGCTGTTCGGCATTGGACTAATAATGCTTTCTCTCATGCTTCTTCGGATACGAACCCAAAAACGTCTTAGATATGAGGCCGCCTTGCAAGCTAGGGCTGCTCAGTCTGCTCATATGGCAGGTGGTATTGGCGGGCTACTTGGCCTCATCACTGCTTTCATCAATGGCATGAATGCAGGTAAGAAAGCGCGCTTCTGATACCAGCAGTAAGGCTTTCATTTGTAAAAGGCCGATGAACGTATGAAATTGAATCCGCACCTTGCAGCAGATTTTTTTCGCCATCTTCTAAGATCACATAGGCAATGTCAGGGCTGGGTGTATAAAATGAAAAGAACTCTGAAATCTGAATTTTCGTACCTGACAGTAGTGCGACACGGTTGCCAGCGCTGGCACGCAGTTCATCCGCTAATCTAGTCAAAGATTCCGAAACAGTAATAGTAAGGTCAGTGAAATCACCAAAATAGTCCTGGAGAATGTCTATTACATCCCCCCTGACGAAAGCATCATTTTCGAAGATGTGGAATGAGACCACAGTACCTCCTTTGGATATCTTCAAATAGCAACTATTTTCGAAGTCGCATTAATCTAAGACATAGCAAGTAGGATTATTTAATGAGTACTGAGTGTCGCTATTGCCCGCTTCATAAAAAAGAAGCTTTCGTAACGCTGTCTAGGGAAGAGCTTGAATTTATGCAGAAATTCAAGGTCGGCGAACTAACCGTCGACCCTGGCACGACGATCTTGATGGAAGGATCGAACGCCCCTCAGCTATATACAGTGTTATCCGGCATGGGGCTGCGCGACAAAATTCTTTCAAATGGCGAACGACAGGTGGTGAATTTTGTGATGCCCGGTGATTTTCTCGGGCTACAAGCAGGAATGCTTGGAGAGATGGGGCATTCAGTCGAAGCACGCACCAACATGCGTTTATGTGTATTTAATCGCTCCGACTTCTGGAATTTTTTTAAAAATCACCCAAATCGCGCCTTTGACATAACGTGGCTTGCTGCCATCGAAGAACATTTTCTTGGGGAAACCCTCGCGACGGTGGGTCAACGCAGCGCACTCCAAGCTGTAGCCTGGGCGCTGGTAAAACTGTTTGAGCGCGGCATGACACTGGGACTTGTTACCAATAATACCATGTCTATGCCGTATTCCCAACGTGACCTAGCGAACGCCCTGGGGCTGTCACTGGTACATACTAACAAGACTTTGGGAAAACTGCGCAACCAACAGCTTGCGTCTTGGAATGACCACGTGTTGCAAATCAACGATCTTGATAGCCTGGCTGATCTGGCACTGATTACGCGCTCGGTCCCGAAAAAACGCCCACTGATGTGACGATCTATTTATTCTGTGTCCGCTGATACCAGGTTGTCGGCAACATAGGCCCCCCTCTCCCCAGGGGGACGATCACGTCCTACCGTGCTGTCGGGAACGGTGCGTAATTCGACCTGCGCATTCCATGACGCGCCCATCAACACGAGAAAGCTGCTGATCCATAGCCAAATTAGCATCGCAATCACTGCACCAATGGACCCGTACACCTGGTTATAATTACCAAAGTTTGCCACGTAATAGCTAAATCCAATGGATACGACTGCCCAAGATAGTACTGCAAACATTGCGCCAAAGGTTAACCAACCAACCCGCGCCGCACGACGATTGGGCCCGAAACGGTACAATACACCAACTCCCGCCAGCAGAACCGTGATTGCAATGCTCCAGCGGATGATCTCAGCCATGAAATAACCAAAAACACCCAACGGCAAGAACGATAGCACGATCGGGGCAACCACGACAGAAACCAACGCGACAATGCCGACGAAAATCAAGCTTAAGGTTAACATCATCGCGCTGAAATAGTGCCGTGCAGCATTTCGATTGCGTTCGTTATAAACACCGTTCAGCCCGATCATCATCGCGCCAACACCAGCCCGTGCTGACCATAGTGCTGCCAAGACCGAAATCGCCCCGGTCCACCCCAGCTTTCCCGTGCTCGTTGTCACTAGCGTAACAACCTGTTCATTTATTATTTTATATACATCGTCTGGCAGCAAGCCTCGCATTTCATCAAGCTGGGCAATTACGACGACCGGGTCAGAAATCAAACTAAGGATCGTAACTAGGGCTGCCAAAGCCGGAAATAGCGACAACATCCCGTAAAACGCTACTCCCGCAGCAATTAGGGCTACGTTTTTTTCCTGAATATCCACGATGGCAGCTTTGAGTGAAACCCAATAAAGCTTGAACAGTTTTAATGATTTATGTTTCAAAAAGCAGATTTTCCTCGTGTTACCTACTCGGTCGCTGCCCTAACTCATCATCTTGGTACGGACTATTTATCCTCTTCTACCTCATCGCGCACCTGACCCCAAGCGACGAGTGTAAAGATGATTGTTCCGCCGACGATGTTTCCCGCCAAGACCGGAAGGAAAAACCCGAATACGGCGGTACCCAAACCCAATTCACCCACCAAGATCATAACAGCCATCTCGACTGATCCAGCAACGATATGCGCAAAATCACCTGCTGCGATCAACCACGTGAACACCAATATCAAAAAGAAAGACGTTTCATCTGCCTGCGGCATCATCCACACGATCAAAGCAACGATCACACCGGCAGGTATAGCGCGCCAAAAGCTCTCATAAGCGCCAAGACCGGTCGCATGTTCGGACAGTTCCAGGATCGCTGGGACTATGTCGGGTGAAATCGCAGGGGTCCACATGAATAACATTGCCGCCGCAAAAGCCCCTACGACGTTTGCGCATAACACAATGCCCCAAAGGCGCATCATACTGTAGAAAGACGCCCAGGTTCTGGCCCGCATGATCGGCAAGACCGTGGTGATGGTATTTTCAGTAAACAACTGCATCCGGCCCATAATTACGGCCAGGAAGCCCAGTGAGTATCCAAGGTTCTCGATTAGGAAACGATATCCCGTATCCGGCAAGTAGGTCCTAAAGATCGCCTCGCCCAAGACCGATAAACTGATCATGACACCGGCCGCCACGCCCGACCAAATCAAGGATCGCTTGCTTCGGGCAAGTTCTTCCTCACCCTCTCGCCGGATCACCTCATAGATTAGCCGAGGAGAAAGCGCCGTGGCTTCACTTACCGACTTTTCTTCCGCCTGTGTATCATCTTGCTTTTTTTTCGATACTTTACGTTGAATTAAGGGGGCCATATCGCTCTCCGAATGAATTTTCCATATAATATACCCCTGTCCAACAGCAAAATCGTCGACGAGAGCCGTATTTCAATTGTTCTTATGTGACAAACTAGCGCAGAAATCGTTCAAGCATACCAAGTAACGCAGCGAAGGTGAAAAATGTTCACAAATAATTCAGACCTCATGACAGCGATCCGTGGGCGCTTTGCACATGTCGATTCATGCCCGTTTCAAGGGCCGCGTATTTTCTTTGAAAACGCCGGCGGCGCATTGACCCTGAATTCGGTCGTCGATACCTCGGCCCTGTTTGCGGCCATTCCCGATAATCAGGGGCGCGACAATCCGGCTTCTCACGCGCTTGTCGGGAAGATTGCTCAGGCCCGCGCCGATATGGCGCTTTTCTTCAATACCTCCGGTGGTCGCTTTTTCGTAGGTGAAAGCGGCACAGAACTTTCCTTTCGCCTGATCCGTACCGCCGTGATGGGAACGCCCGATGGCGCAGTGATCGGTTCGACCGTGGAACACCCCGCCTCGCGCAGCGCGGCGCTGCATTGGGCAAATATCGCAGGCAAACCCTATATCAGCGTGCCGCATGATGACGCCACCGGTCAGGTCACGGCAGCCTCATATGCCAGCTTGATGACACCCGAGGTGCGCGTTGCGACGATACTGCATACCTCTCCGGTAACAGGCATCGCCAATGATGTGGCAAGTATTAGCGCGGCCATCCGTGCCGTCGCTCCGGATGCGGTTATCTTTGTGGATGGCATTCAACATGCCAGCCACGGGCGCATCGACATCGCAAGTTATGACATAGACGGATACGTAATATCCCCGTACAAGCTATTCTCGCGACACGGCTATGGTATCGCCTGGGCCTCCGATAGGCTGACGGAACTGTCCCTTGAAACACTCGCCAACGGGCCCGCTGGCAATTGGGAACTGGGGACCCGCGATACTGGCTCATACGCGACGTTCAGCGATGTGGTGCGCTATTTCGACTGGTTAGGCGAACAGGTCTCAGAACAAACAGACCCTCGTGCTAAAATCGAAGCCGCAGGTGCCGCAATCCATGACCACGAACAAACCCTGACCAACGCCCTGCTTTACGGTACGGGCAACCTCCCGGGGGTGGTCGACTTGCCCGGCGTGACCATACTGGGCGGTGCCGATAATCCCGCCCGGGAAGGCCTCGTCTGTTTTGCCCTCGACACCGTGCCTGCCGCCGTGATCGTCGAAAAGCTAAACGCTCAAGGCATTCGCACACATCTGCGTAAAGCCGATCATTATTCGGGCAATATCCTGACGCCCTTGGGTCTAGAGGCCGCCGTTCGTGTTTCCCTATGTCACTACAACACACTCGACGAAATCCGCACTCTGCTCGCGGCAATGAAAGACATCGCCGAATGAATACAACGATGCCTTTCATTTTGCCAAATAAACTCAAAATCCAACACAACAACAAAGACACCGCTTGCCATATTCACGCGCCCGTTCAAACATGACGTCATGACAAGCACACTTACTGACGCCATCATCGCCAAGCGTGACGATCTGATCGCCCTGACCCAGGATCTGGTCCGTATTCCTACTCTCAACCCCCCGGGGCGCGACTATCGCCTTATTTGCGAGTATCTGGATAAACGGCTTAAGCAACACGGTTTCGAAACACAGTTGCTGCGTGCACATAATACGCCAGGGGATAGTCCCAAGTATCCCCGTTGGAACATCATCGCCCGCCGCCAAGGGTCATGGACGGGCGAAACCGTGCATTTCAACAGTCATACTGATGTGGTCGAAGTAGGTGCCGGTTGGACATTTGACCCGTTTGCTGCCGAAATTGCCGATGGCAAGATCTATGGACGTGGCACCTGTGACATGAAGGGCGGGCTAGCAGCATCGATCATCGCGGCTGAAGCCTTTGTCGAAACACACCCAGACTTTGCCGGGGCGATCGAAATCTCCGGTACCGCCGACGAAGAATCCGGCGGGTATGGCGGCGTCGCCTACCTTGCCGAACACGGGTATTTCAATCCCGATCGCATTCAACATGTCATCATTCCAGAACCCCTACACAAAGACCGTATTTGTCTAGGCCATCGTGGCGGCTGGTGGGCCCAGATTGAAACCAAAGGCGAGATCGCCCATGGTTCGATGCCGTTTCTAGGTGACTGCGCAGTCCGCCACATGGGGGCTGTACTTACTGAATTCGAGACCAAGCTGTTCCCCGCTATGGCGGCGCGGCGCACGGATATGCCCGTGGTTCCCGAAGGAGCGCGCAGTTCGACCATGAATATCAACTCCATTCATGGCGGGCAGAAAGAAAATGATGATGACTTTGACGGTCTGCCGGCACATTGCGTCCCCGACAGCTGCCGCATCACCATTGACCGGCGGTTTTTGCTCGAAGAGCCGTTAGATCAAGTCCGCGATGAGGTGAGAGGTTTGCTTGAAGGATTGCGTGAAACTCGGATGGACTTCGACTATGAACTCACCGAAATTAATTCCGTCTTACCGTCAATGACCGACCAAAGTGCCCCGATCGTACAGACCGTGTCGCAAGCGATCCGGGATATCATGGGCAAACAGCCCGAATATGTCGCCTCTCCCGGCTCGTACGACCAAAAACATATCGACCGGATCGGCAAGCTTAAGAATTGCATCGCTTATGGCCCAGGGCTGCTGGAGCTTGCGCACAAACCCGACGAATATATCGGTATAGATGACATGATCGACAGCGCCTGTGTGATGGGGGCCACGCTGGAAACGCTTTTGTTGCCGAAGAAATAGCCGGGGTGTCAGCGCCTCTCAGACGTAAAGGCATGGGGCGACGCAAGCACCAAGCCATCGACGATCGCCGTCATCGCGGCACCACGATGTATTTCTGCCTGAGGGAAAGCATTGCGCATCGCGCGTTCGACCACCGCCATCATGCTGGATCCACCTACAAAGATAAGCTTGTTCACATCCGATGTGTTCACCTCAGCCTGAACCGCCAGCGCGGTCGCTATCTGGGCAATATCCGTCGCCATACTCGTTAATGTGGCCGCCATCATCGCAGCGGGCAGCGGGATATACAGACCACGCTCTAGCACATCCAACTTAATCTCGGGCGGTGCCGAGGCGTCTGGGTTGTTGGCCGCAATCTTTCCCGACTCTACCGCAAAAGCCAGATCATGGCCCAGTTCGTCCTCCAACACCTTGACCAGGCGGTTCAGTAATAAAGGCTCTACCGCATATGTTGCCAAATCCTGAGCCGCTCGCCGTTGTTCGCGCGTATAAAGAAAAGGTATTTTTTGCCAGGTCGCCAGGTCGGTAAATACCGCGTGGGGTGCTGTGTGGGTTTCAGAGCCAAACACATGTTTGATGTGCGACCCCATTCCCAGCTGCGGCATGACGTGTTCCAAGCTTAGGCCTCGGTCAAAGTCCGTACCGCCGATACGCACGCCTTTACTGGCAAGAATGTGGATACCTGCGTCCCCCTCCTGTCGAAACAGAGTAAAATCCGAAGTACCGCCCCCGATATCGACCACCAATCCTAGATCCCCGGGTTCAAGGACCTTGCAGTTGGCCAAGGCAGCGGCTTCTGGCTCTGCCATGAACCGCACATCTTTAAATCCAGCAAGCTCGTAGCACTCGGTCAGATCAACCAATGCCTGCGCGTTTCGTGTTTCATCGGAACTGTGAAACATGACCGGCCGTCCCGAAAGCACACGATCAAAGCTTTGTCCCGCACTGGTTTCTGCCCGCTTCTTCAGTTCTGCCAGAAAGCGCGCCACGATAGCGATAAAATCCATCCTCTTGCCCAGCAAGACACGGCTTTCGCGCATCAAAGGCGTTCCCAGCAAGCTTTTGAGCGCCCGCATATAGCGCCCATCGTCGCCGCCGATTAACGCCTCTTGCGCTTCGCGGCCGAAAATGATCCGTTTTTCTTCGTTATCAAAGAACAGCGCTGTGGGGAGCGTGGTTTCTTCACCCTCTACCTGAATAAGCTGCGCCTTGCCGTCGACCATGTATCCGGCGGCGGAATTGGATGTTCCGAAGTCTATCCCTAATGTAGAAGAAACCGCAGCCATAAAGCACCTTGTCCAATCGTTTGAACACTGGCCCATAAACCGGGTTGCCCAAGGGCACAATGGCCCTGCAGACTGGTTCAACCCTATTTTACTTCGCCCTCTCTTTATCAGGGCTGCGCTTTTTTGATGTACCTAACGTGTTGCGGCATACCCTCAAAACCAAAGCGGTGACGCGTACGGGCATTCGGAAAGCCCGCCGCCCAGATGGTTTCAGCAGAGAAGCTACAAACTTAAGTTTTCATTAACCTGCGTTCGGTAATTATACCGAACTTTATATTCTTTTGCGCTCGCGACCTATGCGCATGGAATGAAGAAAAAGGTAAATAACCCTGTATTCTGTCTGCTGTAGCTTCAGGTGTTCAGGTTTGCTTAAATCGGAACCGACGTGAAGGCATATACTAGATTTAATGAGGGTCGTGATTTTTATAGTACGCCATATAACGACTATTAAAACGCAGCCCTGTAAAGTGCGGGACGGTTCGATGTCGCTCATATTTTTGGCGTTTGTCAGCGGCCTTCGTTACCGAAACTCCAAAAATCGCTATTTTTGCAGATCATAACCGCTAGCGAAAGACCCTCTTCAATCACTGAACGGATTCCAAAGACATGTCATTTTCTCCCTCAAATACCCTCGGGATGATATTACAGGCTCGCTGTTCAGTGGTTTCGCCAATTTGGCGCGTCGTTCTCGCGACCCCGCTAGCATGGCTTATCCTTGCAATCACGCTTTGGGGGCATGGTGCATGGCTTGGTACCGGGGTTATCGACCTGACACCCGCATCACGTTCACAACTGAAGACAAATGTTCAAAATGGCGATCCTGCGCTTCAGAACGGTGACGTAATTGAGGTGTTTTCGAGCTTTCCGACGATTGTCGACGGGACAATCGACGGGCCTGGGGGATACGCTACAATGTATGTCCCTGAGGGAACCGAGGTCGTTGGAGCCTATATAACCGACGCGGCCGGGAGCCCGCTACCGGCTCGCCCGGCGCAGGCAACAACCGGCAGCGGTGTGTCCAAAGGGTGGGGTCCGAAAGGTCAGCTGACTTTTGATGTGACGGCCAACGGTTGGCAGCCCGAAAGCAATAACGAATGTACCTTGGCCGGTTTTACTATCGCCGACTGCAACGCAGGGTTGGCATATATCTACGGTGATACCGGTATTTTCTATTCCACCCGCTCTGACACGGCGCTTTTTGCCAGTGGGGACAAGGTCGCTTCGCTGACCAACGGGTATCTGGTCAACCCGACCAATGGCACCCCCTGGACCACCGTCGGAGGCAGTGGCACCGCACGCGTTCATAATAAATGGGATGCAGTCCACATCAACGCCTTCGGGTCAGGTGGCAC
>DRFG01000281.1 GCA_011050655.1 Roseobacter sp. | reverse complement strand
GGAAAAGTTTGTGACCAAGCCGCGCCATATCGAGGTACAGGTCTTTGGCGATGGTACCCGGGCGGTGCATCTTTTCGAGCGGGATTGTTCATTGCAGCGTCGCCACCAAAAGGTGATCGAGGAAGCGCCTGCGCCGGGTATGACTCCGCAAATGCGCAATGCGATGGGGCAGGCGGCGGTGACCGCCGCCGAGGCTATAGGCTATGCCGGTGCGGGTACCATCGAGTTTATCGTAGATGGATCTGACGGTCTGCAGCCGGATGGATTTTTCTTTATGGAAATGAACACTCGGTTACAGGTAGAGCATCCGGTTACTGAAGCCATTACCGGGGTTGATCTGGTCGAATGGCAGTTGCGTGTAGCAGCGGGTGAAGGCCTGCCCATGCGTCAGGAGGAATTGTCGATCAACGGCCATGCCTTTGAAGCGCGGTTATACGCAGAGGATGTGCCGAAAGGGTTTCTGCCTGCGACGGGGACATTGACGCATTTGGCCTTTGATGAGCGCTGTCGCGCCGATAGCGGTGTTCGCGCCGGCGACACGATCAGCCCGTTCTATGACCCGATGATAGCAAAGGTGATTGTACATGGGCCGACGCGTGACGTGGCTCTCGCGAGGTTGCGTGCTGCGCTGCGCGGTTGCGAAGTCGCCGGAACTGTCACTAACTTAGCATTTTTGGGCGCACTTGCCGCGCATGGAGGTTTTGGCGCGGGGGATGTAGATACGGGGCTGATCGGGCGCGAGATCGAGGCGCTTACGGCGCCGCCCCGCGTGCAACCACATCACGTCGCGCTGGCTGGTATGGCGGCACTTGGGCTGCTTGAGCCGCAATCGGACGCCGGGTTCACCCTGTGGCAGCCGTTACGCCGTCAGGTAGGGCTGAATTGGTTGGATGAGGATCACTATGTGCAAGTGCAGGTGTTGTCACAAGATCACCAGATATGGCAGATCGGAGACGATGAGATTGTCGCGCGGCATATCGCTGGGCAATGGTCTGTCGGGGGCCGACTGGCGGCGCGCGTGACCAAGGCGGGGGCACGGGTCACTGTTTTTGACGACTATGGGATATCCTTTGAGATCATCGACCCGTTGGCGCGCTCTGCGGGGGGGCATGGAGATGGCAATCTGATCGAAGCTCCGATGCCAGGACTGGTGCGAATGATCGACGCCAAAGTGGGGCAGACAGTGGAAAAGGGCTTTCGTCTTGCGATATTGGAAGCGATGAAGATGGAACATAGTTTGCTGGCAGCGCGCGGCGGGATTGTTGCCGAAGTGCTGGCCGTGGCCGGGGACCAGGTAGAAGCTGGGGCAGCATTGGTCAGGCTTGAAGCCGCAAAGGAAGAGACCCCCGTATGATCACCTTACACCATGTCGAACAGACCCGTTCCATGCGTACGCTTTGGCTGCTGCACGAGCTGGACGTTCCGTTTGAGGTTTCGATTCACGCTTTTGACAAATCCCTGCGAGATCCGGGTTATCTGGCAATTTCACCGGCCGGCCGGGTGCCATCGCTGGAAATCGAGGGTGAGCGGATGTTCGAGACCGGTGCGATCGCAGAATATCTGTGCGAGCGGTTCAGTCCGGATCGGCTTGGTCGGATGCCGGGGGCACCGGACCGGATGGCTTGGTTGGTATGGATACATTTCGCGGAAACTATTTCGCAGCACTGTGCCGCTCTGACCCAGCAGCATGTCGCCCTGCGCGATGATACCATGCGGAGTCCTATCGTGATGAAGTTAGAGGCGGCGCGGATCGTTAAATGCTATGATGCGCTGGAAGCGCGACTTGGCGGGGGGATCGTGCAGCAGGACTATCTATTGATGAGCGGCTTTACGGCGGCGGATGTCAACGTCGGGCAGGCAGTCTATATGGCGCGGTTTTTTGCGAAACTCGACAACCATCCGAATGTCGCGGCTTGGTACGACAGGATTACCGACCGCGAAGCGTTTCGCAAATCACTGCCTAAGGGTGTACCATTGTTCGACCGGGTTTTCTTTGAGCCTTGGCCGGTCGAATGAAGCCCGGGTCGGGATTTTGAGTTTATTTGGCAAAATGAATGGGAGGGGTTGGTATGGACAAAGGCGTTTGTGAAATCTTTGAAGTCGGTCCGCGGGACGGTCTTCAGAACGAAAAGCGAGAAATACCTTTATCAGAGAAGATCGCTTTGGTGGATACGCTGACCCGCGCGGGGTTCTCTCGGATTGAGGTTGCGAGTTTCGTCAGCCCCAAATGGGTACCGCAGATGGCGGGGTCGGCTGAGGTTCTGGGGGGTATCTCCCGAGCTGAAGGCGTACGCTATGCGGCGCTGACTCCTAATCTGCGCGGATATGAGGATGCTATGGCCGCCAAAGCAGATGAAATTGCGGTATTTGCTTCTGCCAGTGAGGGGTTCAGCCAGAAAAACATCAACGCAAGCATTGATGAGGCGTTTGCGAGGTTTGCGCCCATCCTCGAAGAGGCGCGGCATGTAGACATCCCCGTTCGCGGCTATGTGTCGTGCGTCATCAAGTGCCCTTATGATGGTGTGGTGGCACCCTCAAAGGTGGCTGAGGTGGCCGATCGCTTGTTCTCTATGGGGTGTTACGAGGTTTCATTGGGCGATACGATAGGGGCCGGTACGCCGGACACGATTGCGCGCATGTTGCTGGCGGTACGCGAAGTTGTACCGGCGGGTCGTTTGGCGGGGCATTATCATGATACCAATGGGCGAGCGATCGATAACATAGATGCGTCCCTGTCAATGGGTGTGCGGGTGTTTGACGCAGCCGTCGGAGGGCTGGGGGGGTGCCCCTATGCGCCGGGTGCCGCAGGCAATGTGGCGACCGAGAAGGTCAACGCCCATCTGACGGCTCTTGGCTATCGCACCGGGCTGGATCAGGATTTGATCGAAGAGGCAGCGGCAATGGCGCGGGCCATGAGGGCGGATTGATGTACGAAACCCTGAGGCTGGAAACTGATACGCGCGGGGTGGCGACACTGACGCTTGCGCGCGAGCAAAAGCATAATGCCATGTCGGCGCAGATGATCACCGAGCTTACTCAGGCGGCGGCGGCATTGGCGGCGGATGATGCCGTACGCGTGGTTGTGTTGACCGGGGCAGGCAAGAGCTTTTGTGCCGGCGGCGATTTGGGGTGGATGCAGGCGCAGCGCGACATGGATACGGCGACGCGCTCGGCAGAGGCGGGTAAGCTCGCGGCGATGTTGGGGGCGTTGAACACCTTGCCGAAACCGCTGATCGGGCGTGTGCAGGGCAATGCCTTTGGCGGGGGGGTCGGCATGGCCTCGATTTGCGATGTGGCGATTGGAGTTGATACGTTAAAGATGGGCTTTACCGAGACCAGGCTGGGGATCATCCCTGCCACCATCGGCCCTTATGTGCTGGCCCGCATGGGCGAAGGGCGGGCGCGGCGCGTGTTCATGTCGGCGCGGCTGTTCGGCGCAGCCGAGGCGGTCGAGTTGGGCTTGTTGGCGCGGGCAGTGCCTGCGGAGCAGCTGGATGATGCGATCGAGGCCGAAGTGACGCCCTATCTGTCATGTGCCCCCGGTGCAGTGGCGGCAGCCAAGCAATTGGCGCGTGATCTGGGGCCGCGCATCGATACACAGGTGATCAACCATACCATTGCTGCACTTGCGGCGCGTTGGGAAACTGACGAAGCTGCAGAGGGAATCGGTGCCTTCTTTGATAAACGTAAGGCCGCTTGGGTTTCGGGTTGATCGGACTAGGGTAAACCTATATTTTCAATGGATGCATAATGACATCGAACCGCATAAATAGACCGAAATCACCCCATGATTGACGAATGCCCCGCTCAGCGGCGTCGCAATATCTTTGCCAACCCGATGCACGTAATCTGGGTTAAATGGTCGATATGACACTGATGTACTGATCAAAAGATATTCTCCCGGAGTTAGAGTAAACCGGAACATGGGACAATACGCGACGTGCCTTACCAACGCCGAGGCACAGCTGGCGCCACGCCTTAAACATGACCGATTCATCAGAGGGTTAATGCCACGCGGGCAGGGGGGCACGGGGCAGTAAAACGGGTTGATGCAAAAGTAGCGGGCTCGGTTGACCCTGACGGGACAGCGGAGTAAACCGAGCAGAGCCAATGGTGCCGATTGGCTGACATGGCGCGTTGCGCGTCGCATACGCAAAAGGAGCTTCCCCTTGGACGACATGATGCGGGAATACCTGCCGATCCTTATTTTCCTAGCCGTGGCGATTGTCCTTGGCATTGTTTTAATCCTTGCCGCTGTCGTTTTGGCTGTGCGCAACCCGGATCCTGAAAAAGTGTCGGCCTATGAATGCGGGTTCAATGCATTTGACGATGCGCGTATGAAATTTGACGTACGGTTCTACCTCGTGTCGATCCTGTTTATTATTTTTGACCTCGAGATCGCATTTCTCTTTCCTTGGGCTGTCGCATTCAAAGACGTGAGCATGGCAGGCTTTTGGTCAATGATGGTGTTCCTTGCGGTGTTAACCGCCGGTTTCGCCTATGAATGGAAAAAGGGAGCACTGGAATGGCAGTAGCCGCCGCCGGGGCCTACGTGGCCGGGATGGACCGTGATGTGGCCACCCAGAATCTGAATAAAGAATTGCAGGACAAAGGTTTCCTAGTCACTTCGACCGAAGACATCATCAACTGGGCACGTACCGGGTCACTGCACTGGATGACCTTCGGCTTGGCCTGCTGCGCCGTTGAAATGATGCACACCTCTATGCCGCGCTATGACCTTGAACGCTTTGGCACGGCACCGCGCGCCAGCCCGCGCCAGTCGGATCTTATGATCGTGGCGGGAACGCTGACCAATAAGATGGCACCGGCCCTGCGCAAGGTTTACGACCAGATGCCAGAGCCGCGCTATGTGATCTCGATGGGGTCTTGTGCCAACGGCGGCGGGTATTATCACTATAGCTATTCCGTCGTGCGCGGTTGCGACCGGATCGTTCCGGTCGACGTTTACGTGCCAGGTTGTCCGCCTACGGCTGAGGCGCTGCTATACGGCATCCTGCAATTGCAGCGAAAAATCCGCCGCACCGGCACAATTGTTCGCTAAGGGGCTGATATGTCAGAACAACTGAACGAATTGGGTTCCTATATCGAAGCGAAGCGCCCCGATTGCATTCTGGGGTGGGAGATTGCCCACGATGAGCTGACGATGGACGTGACCCAAGCCAACTTGCCGGGGCTTGTCGAATTCATCAAAAGCGATGCCACGTGCCGCTTTTCTTCGTTGGTGGACATCACCGCAGTTGATTACCCGGGGCGCGCTAAGCGGTTCGATGTCGTCTATCACTTCCTGTCGATGTACCAGAACCACCGCATACGTCTGCGCGTCGCGGCGCGAGAAGAAGACATGGTGTCGTCTATCGTCGACATCCACCCTTCGGCCAATTGGTTCGAGCGTGAAGTGTTCGATATGTTCGGCATTCTGTTCGCGGGACACCCCGATTTGCGTCGCTTACTGACCGATTACGGCTTTCGCGGCTATCCGCTGCGCAAAGATTTCCCGACCACCGGCTATACCGAAGTCCGCTATGACGAGAGCGAAAAGCGTGTTGTGTATGAACCCGTGAGCTTGGTTCAAGAATACCGCCAGTTCGACTTTATGTCGCCGTGGGAAGGGGCAGAATACATTCTGCCCGGTGATGAAAAGCCGGAGGCCAAGTAATGGGCGGCATCTGGTGGCTCATCCTTTCTGCCCTGGCAATTATTCCGATGGTCAAGTTACTTCCCTTTTTCGGGATCAATAAATATTGGTCTGTTGCCTGTCTCATCCCGTTCGGGACAATCGCCTTGTTATGGTGGATGGGCGTCAAACTGACCGAGCTGGAGCGTAAATGATGGACGGTACCAAAGGTTTCGACGACGCCCTGACCGGCGAACAGAAGATCCGTAATTTCAACATCAACTTTGGCCCGCAACACCCTGCCGCGCACGGGGTTTTGCGTCTTGTGCTTGAACTTGACGGTGAAATTGTCGAACGCTGCGATCCGCATATCGGCTTGCTGCACCGTGGTACGGAAAAGCTGATGGAAAGTCGGACATATCTGCAAAATCTGCCCTATTTCGACCGGCTGGATTATGTCGCACCGATGAATCAGGAACACGCCTGGTGTCTGGCTATTGAAAAGCTAACCGGCGTTGAAGTCCCCCGCCGCGCCTCGCTAATCCGCGTGCTGTACTCCGAAATCGGTCGTATCTTGTCGCACCTGTTGAACGTCACGACACAGGCAATGGATGTAGGCGCGTTGACGCCGCCGCTTTGGGGTTTTGAAGAACGCGAAGACCTGATGATCTTTTATGAGCGCGCCAGCGGTGCGCGTCTGCACGCGGCCTATTTCCGCCCCGGTGGCGTGCATCAGGATCTGCCGCCCGCGTTGCTGGACGATATCGAAATTTGGGCGGAAAAGTTCCTCACCGGCTTTATGGTCGACATTGACCTGCTGTTGACTGAAAACCGCATCTTCAAACAACGCAACGCCGATATTGGTGTCGTGACCGAGCAAGATATTCAGGATTGGGGCTTTTCCGGCGTCATGGTCCGCGGCTCTGGCCTTGCATGGGATTTGCGCCGCGCGCAGCCCTATGAATGTTACGATGAGTTCGATTTCCAGATCCCGACCGGTGTTAACGGCGACTGTTATGACCGCTACCTCGTGCGGATGGAAGAGATGCGCCAATCTACCTACATCATTCAGCAGGCAATCGCGAAACTGCGCGAACCCGAAGGGCAGGGTGACATATTGGCCCGTGGCAAGATCACGCCCCCCAGTCGCACCGCGATGAAAACCGACATGGAAAGCCTGATCCACCACTTCAAGCTCTATACCGAAGGGTTCCACGTACCTGCCGGCGAAGTCTATTGCGCGGTCGAAGCGCCCAAAGGTGAATTCGGCGTCTATCTCGTCGCAGATGGCAGCAATAAACCCTACCGCGCCAAAATCCGCGCGCCGGGCTATCTGCACCTGCAAGCGATGGATTATCTCGCCAAGGGTCACCAGCTGGCAGACGTCGCGGCGATCATTGGCACCATGGATATCGTCTTTGGAGAGGTCGACCGTTGAACCGACCTCGCCTTTTCATTTTGCCAAACAAACTCCCGCCGGAGGCGCCCGCCGTTTCCGCAAGAACGAAAGCCTGATCTGATGCTGCGCCGTTTGCACCCTGACCAACCGACAAGCTTTGCCTTTACCTCTGCCAATCAGGCTTGGGCCGAAACGCAGATCACCAAATACCCCGAAGGCCGTCAGGCCAGCGCCATCATCCCGCTCTTGTGGCGTGCGCAGGAACAAGAAGGCTGGCTGAGCCGCCCAGCGATAGAACATGTGTCGGAGATGCTGGGGCTGGCGTATATTCGCGGTCTGGAAGTTGCGACATTCTACTTTATGTTTCAGCTTCAACCAATTGGAACGGTTGCACATTTTCAGATTTGTGGAACTACTTCCTGTATGATTTGCGGTGCGGAAGACCTGATCGCTGTATGCAAGGATCGTATTGCACCCAAAGCACACCAAATCAGCGACGACGGCAAATTCTCTTGGGAAGAAGTTGAATGTCTGGGGGCTTGTTCCAACGCACCGATGGCACAGATTGGCAAAGATTATTACGAAGATCTTACAGTCGACCGCTTCCGCAGCATGATTGACGAAATGGCACAAGGGCAGGTACCGGTGCCTGGCCCTCAGAACGGACGTTATGCGTCTGAACCTCTTTCTGGACTGACCAGCCTTACGCATCATGACAGTGGCAAAACCCAGTATAATGCCAGTGTCCAGTTGGCCGTCGATATCGGCGATACTCTCAAGCGGATCGACGGAACAGAAATTCCGCTGACTGCACCGTGGCAGCGCACCGATGACACATCGGCCGAGGGGGATTCAGACGCACCGGCGCCCGTGCGCGATGACAATCTTGGCCCTGCCGGTCCCGACGGGGCGCAGGGCGGGCGTGCCAAAAGCGAAAAACCGGCTCCACGCAACGTCGGGGACAGCTCGGATAAACGCTCAGAAGCGCCCGGCGAGGCGGCGGATGTCGAGGCCATCGCGAAACCTGAAACGGGCAGCGTCGCGCGGCCAGCTAAGTCTGCTGCCGGCAAAGCAGCCGTAGCGGCCCCTACGCCAGATAGCTCTGCTGCGGCCGGTACCCGACCGCAGGTGCTGGACGCGCCTAATGATAGTATCGGGGATGACCTGAAATCGATCAAGGGCGTCGGCCCCAAGTTGGCAGACCAGCTGAATAGCATGGGCATTTACCACTTTGAGCAGATCGCGAACTGGGGTCCCGAGGAAGTGTCTTGGGTCGATCAGAACTTGGAAGGTTTTAAAGGCCGTGCTACCCGTGACAAGTGGGTCGAACAGGCCAAGGTTCTTATCTCGGGCGAAAAAACAGAAATCTCGTCCCGCGCCGAAAAAGATGGTATCTAATGTAAGTTAGATCGTTCGATGGTGTGAAAGGGATGGAAATGGCTAATTTGACACAAAAAGAGCAATGTAGACAGAGCTGCACGTGGTGGGGGGCCGGGATAGGGCTGGCCGCCGGGTTGTTGCTCTGGTTGATATTTGGCTGGGGCTTTCTCGTATCGCTCCTCTTGGCCGTTATCTTAGGTGCTCTTTCGATATTTGTGCTGCTGCGTCAGGTGTGTGACAAATCTTCCTCCTCCGAGATTTCTTCCCATGCGCCAGCTTCCACGGCTACGCAGACCTCGGCAACTGATGATCCGGCCGACACAGGCTCGTCCATTGATGGCGTGGTCCCGCGGATTGTCTCAGGTAACCCGATCGCGACTTCAGAGCCGATCGCGATGGCGGCAAGTTCGGAAAGTGTTGATACTATTATCGACACATCATCGCCGATAGCTGATGAACCAACGATAGACGAGCCAGCGGTAGACGACCCAACGGTAGACGACCCAACGGTAGACGACCCTGTGTTAGATGATGCTCCCATTCGCTCTACGACCGATGCTGGCACTGCCTCAGCCCCGGTTGGTGGTGCCGCTAGGGAAGCGACGGCGGGGACTTCCCCGGCTGCCAAATCCGAGAAATCGGGGTTTTCTGGTATGAAACCAACCGCGACCTTGAAAGGGCAGCAAGAACTGGCCACCCGCAAGGGAAGCTATAAGTATGCGGCACCCAAGCCCGAGGTGGTTGAACCTGAAGCCGCCCCCATTATTGCTGATACCACTAGGACAGTTTCGCAAGAGATCGCGCCATCGCATGACACCGAAGCCAAGCCTGTGACGTTGGATGCGCCGCGTGCGAATGGGGCCGATGATCTTAAGTTGATCAGTGGAGTTGGCCCAAAGATGGAACAGACATTGAACGAACTGGGCATCTATCATTTTGATCAGATCGCGCAGTGGGGCCCGCAAGAAATTGCTTGGGTTGATGCACGGCTGCGCTTTAAGGGGCGGATCCAGCGCGATAACTGGATGGCGCAGTCCGCAACTTTAGCGGCGGGTGGCGACACCGAGCTTTCCACGCGCACGAAATAGATCTGGACCCGACATGGAACGCCGTAAATGACCTCAGAAGAAGACATCGCACTGGCACGCAGGGGCCGTATGGTCGCCCTTGTGATTGCCGCCACAATGTTGCTTTGGATCGCGGCTCAGTGGCTTGCTCCTCAGTTCGGGTTGCCAGGACGCTACGCTTTGCTCTTCGATTTCGCAGCTCTGGCGGCTCTGATTTGGGCGATGGTCAATATATATCAGATGAGGCGGGCCCGCGCGGCCAGCCGTGACACATAAAGGTTAGCTTCATGCTTCAGGATCAAGACCGTATCTTTACCAATATCTATGGTATGCACGACCGCACGCTCAAAGGGGCGCAGGCGCGGGGCCATTGGG
>DRFG01000280.1 GCA_011050655.1 Roseobacter sp. | reverse complement strand
GGCCTGCAAGCCTCGCTTCAGGTGGGCCGTTTGATGGATAACGCCAACGCCGCCCCTGAGATGATCTCGATCGTCAAACGCAACAATTGCGGCAAGGCGCTGGACATCGCCCGCATGTCCCGCGACATGCACGGCGGCAACGGCATCAGCGGCGAGTTCCAGGTGATCCGTCACATGATGAACCTTGAGACAGTCAACACTTACGAGGGTACGCATGACGTACACGCGTTGATCCTGGGCCGCGCCCAGACTGGCCTTCAGGCGTTCTTCTAAAAAGCATTAGATAAGGGGGCTTCGTGCCCCCTTTGGGGCCACCATGTTTGCCACTGACTTGGCAAAAAACACATAGTCATAAGGTGTAAGATGGATCGTGTTCAGATCGTCCATGACAACTTTCTGCGTCGCGTTTCGGCGCGGGATTTTCCCGTGGGCGGCAGTGTCACACCGGGTTTACCAGACGCAGAAGCGATCAGGCTTTACCGTGCTCAGGTTCTGTCACGGGCGCTGGATCTGCAAAGCCGGGTAATGCAGAAGCAGGGGCAGGGGTTCTATACCATCGGCTCCAGCGGTCACGAAGGAATGGCGGCGGTGGCGCATGCCTTGCGCCCCGATGATATTGCGTTCTTGCACTACCGTGATGCGGCGTTCCAGATTGCCCGCGCGGATCAGGTCGATGGCCAAGATATGCTGCGCGACATGCTGCTGTCGTTTGCGTGTTCCGCTGACGACCCCACCAGCGGCGGCCGCCACAAGGTGTTGGGTAGCCGAGTGTTGATGATCCCGCCGCAGACCTCGACCATCGCCAGCCACCTGCCAAAGGCCGTCGGGGCTGCGCATGCACTTGGGCTTGCCCGGCGCAATCCTCCGGAACACCAAATATTGCCCCGCGACGGGATCGCGATGTGTAGCTTTGGTGACGCCTCCGCAAACCACTCCACTGCGCAAGGTGCGATCAATGCTGCCAGTTGGACCGCTGTGCAGGGTGTGCCTCTGCCATTATTGTTCGTCTGCGAGGACAACGGCATCGGCATCTCGACGAAAACGCCGACGGGCTGGATCAAGGCCTCCATGTCAGCACGTCCGGGGTTGCGTTATTTCGAGGCCGATGGATTGGACCTTTATGCGGCCTATGCGTCAGCTAAAGAAGCCGCTGATTACGTCAGGAAACACCGCAAGCCCGCATTTCTGCACCTGCGCACGGTTCGGCTTTACGGTCACGCCGGGGCCGACGTCGCGACATCTTACTTGCCCCGCGCCGAGGTCGAGACCGACGAGGCGAATGATCCGCTGTTGCATACTGTGCGCTTGCTGAATGCAGCGGGTGTGATGGACCCAACGGATGCCTTGGCTGTCTATACCCAGACGCTTGATCGTGTGGCCGAGGTCGCCAGCGACGTTGTCACGCGTCCACGCCTGACCACGGCCGCTGATGTAATGGCAAGCATTGTGCCTCCGAAACGACCCTGCGTCCCGACGAACGGTCCAAGCGTCGAACACCGCGCCGATGTCTTCGGAAGCGACCTTGGTCAAATGGACATCCCGCAGCCGCTCTCCAAGCTGATCAACTGGGCGCTGCACGATCTGATGCTGGCACATCCCGAAACGCTGTTGATGGGCGAAGATGTCGGTCGCAAGGGCGGGGTCTATGGCGTCACGCAAAAACTATACCAACGCTTTGGACCGGCCCGGGTGATTGATACCTTGCTGGACGAACAAAGCATTTTGGGATTCGCTATCGGTGCCGCACATAACGGCTTCATTCCGATGCCAGAGATCCAGTTTCTTGCCTACCTTCACAATGCCGAAGACCAGCTGCGCGGCGAAGCAGCGACGCTCCCGTTTTTCAGTAATGGTCAATGGTCCAATCCGATGGTGCTGCGGATCGCGGGGTTGGGGTATCAAAAAGGCTTTGGCGGGCATTTTCATAATGATAACTCGCTGGCGGTGCTGCGTGATATCCCCGGCATCGTCATCGCATGCCCTTCCACCGGGGCGGACGCAGCACTGATGCTACGCGAAGCACACAGGCTGGCACGCGAAGAACAGCGCGTGGTGGTATTTATCGAACCCATAGCGCTTTACCCGATGCGCGATCTGCTGGAACCGGGCGACGGCGCGTGGATGACGTGCTATCCGGGTCCAGACCAGCATATCGGGCTGCAAGACATTGGGGTGCACGGCGACGGTTCCGATCTGGCGATCCTGACCTATGGCAATGGCCACTACCTAAGCCGTCAGGCTCAGGCCGATCTTGCCGCCCAAGGCGTACAGGCCCGCGTCATCGACATGCGCTGGATCGCTCCCTTGGCTGAAGATGCGATCATTGCCGCTATTGGTGCGCGCCCCGTGCTGATCGTCGACGAATGCCGCCGCAGCGGCGGGCAAGCCGAAGGGCTGATGGCGCTCCTGCAAGAACGCGGTATCAAAGGCTATGCCCGGCTCACGGCCGAAGACAGTTTTATCGCCACTGGCCCGGCCTATGCCGCCACACTTCCTTCGCGCGAAAGCATTGTGGCGGCAGCACATTCCTTGCTGGGCCGTTAAGTCTTGATTGATGGGGCACCGCCCTCGAATGCGTTCCCATTGACATAATCACAGGCGGCCTCCTGCATCTGCAAATGCAGGTCCTTACCATGATAGGGATGCGCCCGGGCCAGCGCCTCGTCCACGTCAATACCCAAACCGGGGGCTGTCGGTGCCTCGATAAACCCATCTTCCACGCGAATCGCACTTTTGATCAACTGGTCATGGAACGGGGTCTCGATACATTCGCACATCAGGATGTTGGGGATAGAGACCGCGAGCTGGATGTTCGCGGCCCATTCAATGGGGCCAGCATAAAGGTGCGGTGCGACTTGGGCGTTGTACACCTCGGCCAGAGTTGCGATCTTTTTAGCTTCCCATATGCCGCCGGCCCGCCCCAACGCAGGTTGCAGGATCGCCGCAGCGCCCGCGCGCAAGAGCGGGGCAAATTCGGCCTTGGTGGTCAAACGCTCTCCGGTTGCTACCGGAATCGGCACGGCGCGTGCCACCGCCGCCATCTGCTCTACTGCATCCGGTGGGATCGGTTCCTCATACCAAAGCGGATCATACGGCGCTATCGCCTTGCCCAAGCGGATCGCTCCGGCAGTGGTGAACTGCCCATGGGTGCCAAACAAAAGATCCGCCTTGTCGCCGACTGCTTCGCGTATCGCTTTGCAGAACGCGACCGATCGCGCAATATCGGACATTGCCGGCATATGCCCTCCGCGCAGGGTATACGGGCCAGCCGGGTCAAACTTGATCGCAGTATAGCCGCGGTCGACGCAGTCCAATGCCGATTCAGCCGCCATCTCCGGAGACGTCCAAAATGCAGTCATGTCATGATGTGCGAGCGGGTACAGATACGTATAGCCCCGAACCCGTTCGTTCATCTGCCCGCCCATCAACGCATAGACAGGGCGTTCGCGGTGCTTGCCCAGAATATCCCAACAGGCAATTTCCAGCCCGGAAAACGCGCCCATTACCGTCAAATCGGGCCGTTGGGTGAAACCCGAAGAATAAACCCGTCGATACATTAGCTCGATATTTTCTGGGTTCTCGCCGTGCATGTGGCGCTCGAAAACATCTTGGATCACCGCCTGCATCGCTTGTGGGCCTACGGACGATGCATAGCATTCGCCCCAACCTACAATCCCCGTGTCCGTCGTGATCTTTACCAAAATCCAATACCGCCCCCCCCAACCCGGGGCCGGAGGGGCAGTCACGATCACATCTAGATCCTGCAATTTCATCGCGCGACACTCTCCTCCAAATGGTTCAAAATCCCGGGGGTGCGGGGGCTGGCCCCCGCGTCGCTATCGATCAAACAGAATAACATTGCGCCGCGCGGCACCTGTCTTGGTGTCACCAATAGCCTCGTTGATCTGCATCAGCGACCACCGCCCCGAGATCAGTTCGTCCAACTTCAGCCGTCCTTGGGTGTAAAGATCGACCATCCATGGGATGTCACGCTGGATCACCACGTCACCCATCTTCGACCCGACCATGCCTTGGCCCATCGCGGCCAGCATTACCGGCTCATAGGTAGACACATCGCCCGAATGCGGCATCCCAACCATAACCACACGCCCGCCGGCCGCAAGATATTTAGGCGCATCGTCATAGGCGGGAATAGCGCCTACCGTTACAATTACCGCGTCAACGCCCGCACGGCCCACTAAACCAGCGACCTTGCGCCAAGGTTTGTCATCCGTGGCCAACACGCCGTCCGTCGCCCCGAATTCGCGTGCGATCTCCAGTTTTTCTTCGCTCATGTCTACTGCAACGATGCGCCTGGCCCCGGCAATCCGTGCCCCTTGAATGGCATTCAGTCCGACGCCGCCTGCGCCGATCACCACGACATCCTGACCGGGGCGCAATGCGGCTGCATTAACCACCGCACCGACACCCGTGATTACGCCGCACGCTATCAAGCAGGCAGCGTCCTTTGGAATGTCCGGGCTGATTTTTACCACCTGCGCTTGATCGACGACAACCTTCTCGGCGAATGCTCCCGAGGCCATCGCTTGATGCAACTTGCCACCATCCTTGGTTTTCAGCGGTCCTTTGTCACCGTCATAGGGCGTTTCGCAAATCACCGGCCTGCCGCTGGCACAGCTGGGGCATGACCCGCAGGCCCGGATAAGCGTGACGATGACGCTATCGCCAGCGGCCAAGCCAGTTACCTGATCACCTGTCGCGCTGATGCGGCCCGCGGCTTCGTGACCATAGACCGCAGGTAGCGAGCCGCCCCAGCCGCCTCCGGCAAAGGAAATGTCGGAATGACAGATCGCTACTGCGTCAAGCGTCACCTCGACCTCGCGGCCCTCGGGGGCACGCAATTCGACATCTTCTACAATAAGGGGGGCACCAAACTCATGGCAAACAGCGGCTTTAATCAGCGGCATGGCAGATCCTTTCGGGCGCGCAAATTTCGGCCAAGGTGACGCGTACCCATTTTGTGTGCAAGCGTCTTTATAACCTTGTGGGCAATTCTTGCAATCTCGCTTGGCTCGGTCGCCGTGCTGACCAAAGGACGGCACTGATATCGCCTGTGCTTCGTTTTACCTCGCGCACGCGGGCGCTAGCTCTGCGAGAATGTCCGCGCTCGTTTTACAAAAGCAGCTGCATCGTGCGGGGCCTGACCCAATTGTGCCGCCGGGTTAAACAATGCCCCCGACACGTTTGGGTAATCCGCGTGTACCAGGTCTGCCAGGGGTACCTGCTTGTCCAGTGCGTCAAGACAGAGCTGCTTGGTAATTTTCTGCGCTTCGGGGCGGGGCATGGTTTCCGCCAGCGCAAAGCTTAAGGCTTCGGCGTGGATCAACCCTAGCTCAGAGTTCAGGGCGCTGTGCATCTTTACCGGGTGCGGCGTTATACCAGCCACCAGCCCCTTGGCATGAAACAGCGCAGAGGCCAGGCACAACGTCAGTTGTGGCACCGCCATCCATTCGGCGAACCAAGCACCGCCATCACGTTGATGCTGGTGCGCGGCGGCGGCCTGCAACGTAACGCGCTGCCCGGTAAACTGGTGACCAAGTGCGATAATCGCGGACGGTCCCACCGGATTTTGTTTTTGCGGCATGGTGGACGACGCACCCGATGCTCCCAATGCGACTTCGGTGATACCTGTCATAGTCAAACTGAGGGTGCTTTGCGCCATATGCGTCAGCGCCGCCATCACGCGACCTTGCCAATCGGCGATGCGCAAAATCGGACCGCGATCAACGTGCCAACTGCGTTTTGGATCGTAAAGCCCCAGAGCCTTGGCCAAGCCCGCGCGGGTCTCGGCCGCCTTTGGGCCCAAGGCCGAAGCCGTACCGGCCGCGCCTGACAATGATACGAATAGCGACGACCGCCGCAGGCCCCCGAGTTCTTCCAGCGCGTCGCACAGGGGCATCCCCCATTCGGCCATTACCGCGCCCCAGCTGATGGGCGTGGCGTGCTGCCCATAGGTGCGGGCAGCCAGCGGCAGCGATGCATGCGTCTCTGCAGCATCCGCAAGATTGCCAATGATCTCGCGTAGATCGGCTTCTGCCAGCAGCAATGCCTGGCGTAGGCGCAGCATCAGAGCGGTGTCGATGATATCTTGGCTGGTCGCGCCCCAATGTACGTGTTGCGCGAATTCAGGTGCCTGCATTTCCGACCGAAACTGGGCCAGCAGGCCAGGCACACATACTCCGTTTTCGCCAGTCGATGCAGCAATGGCACCGGGATCAACCTGAATTTCCAGCGACGCGCGGTGGATTGCGGCGGCGCTGATTTCGGGGATTACACCCAGGCTCCCCTGTACCTTGGCTAGGGCGCCTTCGACCAGCAGCATGGCCCGAATTGCCGCGCTGTCCGAAAACAGACGACCGGCATCACCGTTTTGGAAAAGTTGCGCATATAAGGGACTGTCAAAAACGCTGGCGGCCATCGGTTACCTCGATACTATCGTGTCGATGATCCGCGCCAATCCGGCGGGATCCGTGAAGAAGGGTGAATGGCCGGTGGGCATCTCATAGACATCCTTACCCGGCCAGTCCTGTGTCATGGTGACCTGATAGGCTGGGGGAATTGTGCGGTCACCCAAACAACGAATATAGCTGCGCGGCAGGGCATCGGCACGGCTGGTATCGGGCAGAGCAACAGTTGTGGGTGCTGTCGCTTGCGCACACAAGCGCGGGGTTGCATAGGCGGCGGTACCAGTGGGGCAATCGTTATAAAACAACGCCTCAGTCATTGTCGGATCCAGCGTAAAGCTCTTGCCGCCGTCAGCCATGCGCACCGCAGGCATCAGCGGCTGGCTGGGGGCCTGTTTGCGCATGTCCGCAAGGGTCATTCCGGGGGCGGGCACATAGGCGCATAGGTAGATCAGCTGCGCCATTGCCGCAGGATCTTTTTGAGCGGCGGCGCCGATCGCGAAGCCGCCCATCGAATGGCCTAACACGACGGTCTGGGAAGTCGACGCCGCGAGCACCGCGTCGGCATAGCTGTCAAGGGTGACATCATTGACAGGTGTCGGGTCATCCCCGTGGCTGGGAAGGTCGATGGCGCGGGGCGAATGCCCCAAAGCGCGCAGTTCGGGTATCAGATCGCGCCAGCACCACGCACCGTGGCACGAGCCGTGTACCAATAAAATATCAGACATGGCCGACACTTTTCAGGAAATCGGTCAGCACGCGGGCGTACTCCTCGGGGTGTTCCACACAGGGCAGGTGGCCCGCTTTGCGGATGATATGAAACTTTGATCCGGGGATCAGGTCTACTGTTTCGCGCACCAGATCGGGGGGGGTCGATCCGTCTTCGGCCCCGGCGATACCCAGGCACGGCAGACGGAGCGCAGCGGTGGGCGTATAGAAATCTGTCCCCGAGATCGCGGCGGAACATCCGGCATAGCCCGTATCGGGCTGACGCACGACCATATTGCGCCATAGCTCCAGTTCCGGGGTCTCGCGAAAATCAGCAGCAAACCAACGCTCCATGATCGCATCTGCCAGGCTTTCGATGCCATTTTCCTCTACTGCCTTGATGCGGTCGGCCCACATGTCTGGCGTACCGATCTTTGCGGCGGTGTTTGACAGGACCATTGCCCGGATCAGATCCAGGCGCTTGGTCGCCAAGCCTTGCGCGATCATGCCGCCGATAGATAGGCCGACAAAGACGCTGTCCTTTACATTCAGGAAATCCATCAGCTTTTCGGTGTCGCTGATCAAGGACCCCATTTTATAAGGCGCAGGCGGGCAGGTCGATAGTCCGTGGCCCCGCTTGTCAAATCGGATGATCCGCAACCCCTTTGGCAGAAGCGGTAGAATAGGATCCCACAGGCGCATGTCGGTACCAAGCGAATTGGCAAAGACCACCGGCGCGCCGTCATCAGGGCCGTCGACGCGATAATGCAGGCGCACTTCGCCCGTATCGAAAAGGTTCATATTAATGGTTCCTTTGCTGGATCAATCAAGGGTGGCAAGGGCGCGGGCGAACATATCGCCATCCACGTTCCCTCCCGAAATGGTCACGATCACATCGCTGCCGTCTATTTGGTCTTTGCGGAAAAGCGCGGCGGCGAGCGCCACAGCCCCACCGGGTTCGGCGACGACTTTCAGACGGTTGAACGCATGGGCAACCGCTTGCAGCGTTTCGTTGTCGCTGACGACAAAACCGGGGCCGCACAGCCGTTGCATGATTGGAAAGGTCAGGTTCCCCGGTTGCGGTGTGACGATTGCATCGCAAATTGATCCGCCACCGCTGGCATTCCGCTGTATCTGCCCCGTTTGTAACGAACGGGCGACGTCGTTGAACCCTTCGGGCTCAGCGGGCCGGACCCGCAGGCTAGGGGCCTCGGCCTCCAGCGCGAGTGCTATACCCGAGGTCAGACCCCCACCGCCACAGCACACAATCACATCGGCGTTTTCAATGCCCGCCTCAGCGGCCTGTTGCGCGATCTCAAGCCCCGTCGTGCCTTGGCCCGCGATCACCTGCGCATTATCGAACGGTTTGATCAACGTCAGCTCACGGTCTTCGGAAAGCCGCGCACCGATGGCATCGCGATCCTCGTTCCTGCGGTCATAAAGCACTACCACGGCCCCGAGGGCACGGGTGTTAGCAATTTTCAGGCGCGGTGCGTCGGCGGGCATGATGATCACCGACGGTACGCCGTGCAACTTGGCCGCATAGGCGACGCCTTGGGCGTGGTTGCCGCTGGAAAAGGCGATCACACCTTTGGCCCGCACTTCCGGGTCCAACGCTGATACCGCTGACCAACCGCCCCGAAACTTAAAGCTGCCGGTGTGCTGCAAACATTCGGGCTTGACCCAAACACGCCGCCCCGCGATTTCATCCAGAAAGGGCGAATTCAACAAAGGTGTGCGCCGCACGTGCCCCTCTAGGCGGCTGGCGGCGGCACGGATCATGTCGATGTTCATTGCATTTTTCCGATCCATGCATGCAAGGCCGCAACCGCTTCGGGTTCGTCCAGAAACGGGATGTGCCCACGGCCAGGTACACGTGTGACCACCATATCGGGCCGTCTTCTTTCCATCTCGGTCAGCGTGTCTTCACTAAGCAGGTTGGAATTCATCCCCCGGATACAGGCAATGGGCAGTCCGTCAAGCGCATCGAAGAACGGCCATAAATCCGGCGAGGGCTTAGCAAACGCTTTAGCAACCGCATCGCGCAAATGTTTATCATAAGTGATGGTCAAACCGGTATCAGTCTGGGTGTAATGCTTGACCGCTTCCTCCATCCATCGGCTACTGGGCACACCGTCGAACTCGGGAAATATGCGCGGCATGGCCTCGGCTGCCTCGGCATGGGTTTTTGCAGCGGGATTGCGACCGATATATTGCATGATGAAGTCCAACCCCTGCAGGTCGATGTACGGCCCTACGTCATTGAATGCGACCCCCAGCAAACGATCCTTAGCCCCCACGGCCAACCCCATTGCGTTCAGCCCGCCGCGAGAGGTACCCAAAATCGCCACCTTGTCGAGCCCGAGATGGTCCAAGAGCTCAAGAGCATCTCGGCATTCCACCGGGGGCGAATAATGGGACCAATCAGGGTCGAAATCCGATCGCCCGCGCCCGCGATAGTCCATCTTGATCAGGCGGTTACCGGACAGATGCGGGGTCACGTAGTCGAAATCTGCCGTGGTGCGGGTCAGCCCTGCTAGGCACAATATCGGCAGACCTTGGCCTCCTTCGTCTGTGTAATACAGGTTCAGCCCGTCCGAGCTGGTGAACGTTGGCATCACACGCCTGCCAGTTGCGGGATGCCGTCCAATTGCTTCAGGACATGCACGGGTGTCCACGGTAGGCGGTCTACCGGGTCGCTATTTCTGTTCACCCAAGCTGTGGTAAAGCCATAACCTGTCGCGGCCCCTGCATCCCAGCCGTTAGAGGATACAAACAATACCTCGTCCTTGGTGCAACCAAATTGCTGGCCCACCAAGTCATAGACCCGAGCGTCCGGCTTGAAGACTCCGACAGTTTCAACCGACAGTAGCACATCCAACGTACCCCCTATACCGGCCGATTCAACGGCACCCTTCAACATCGCAGGTGATCCGTTCGACAGGATGGCAGTGTTCAGCCCTGCGTCTTTCAAGGTTTGCAGCATCGCCGGTACCTCGGGGTAGGCCTGCAATTCCCAATAAAGCGCCAACAACCGCTCTCTCAGGGTAGGGTCGCCATCGTGCCCGGTCTTTTCCAAAGCCCAATCCAACCCGTCTTGGGTGACTTGCCAAAAGTCGTCATGTGCCCTGGTTACGGCGCGCAGCCAGGAATAACTCAGCTGCTTTTGGCGCCAATACTCTGCCACTTGCGGCCAATCGCTTTTCAAAGCGGCGAAATCTGGTTCTGATGCAGCTTGCCGCGCGGCGGCGGTTACATCGAAAAGGGTACCATATGCGTCGAAAACGCAGGTTGTGATAGGCATGTATTTTCCTTTCGGATTGTTCAACAGCAGAGTGTCACGGCGCGCGGTGACAGAAAAGACCGAAAAACTGTTGCCAAAGGGGTTTACGGCAGCGTGCAGGCTTGAAACACTATGCACCGAACCCGGAGCACCCGCGCAGATACGCGGCCTCTTGTATTTATTCATCAACGATAGGAGCATTTCATGACGCAGGTTAAATCCGGCGATACAGTCGCTATTCACTATACTGGCACGTTACTGGACGGCAGCACCTTTGACAGCTCGGAAGGTCGTGAGCCGTTGGAATTTGTGGTCGGATCCGGCCAAATCATTCCCGGCCTCGATGTTGCGCTTCCGGGTATGGAAGTCGGCGACAATAAAGTCGTCAAGATCGGCAGTGACGATGCTTACGGTCCGCTGAACCCTGAAATGCGTCAGGCCGTGCCGCGTGAAGGGATTCCGGCTGATATCCCTCTCGAAGTCGGCACCCAGTTACAGATGCAAACCCCGGATGGTCAGGCCATGCCGGTGACGGTCGTCGAAGTAGATGATGCGACCGTTACCTTGGATGCGAACCACCCATTGGCGGGCAAAGACCTGCAATTTGACATCGAATTGGTGAAAATCGCCTAATCGAAACGCCGGTGCGGTAACAACCCGCACCGCAGCCTGCCAGCGATCCCGGCACCATCGTAACTTTCGCCGGGATCGCTCTTCCAAAGAATCCGCTCGAAACCCTGCGCTGTGCGCAGTAAGCAGCGCTCATGGATACACAAAACACGTTTGATATTTTCATTGTCGCGTCACCGGGGCTCGAAGACACTCTGCTTGGTGAAGTCATCGAAAAAGGGTTCACCAACCCCGTGTTGACCCCTGGCGGCATTACCATACAGGGTGGCTGGCCCGATGTATGGCGTGCCAATCTGGAACTCCGCGGGGCCTCGCGGGTGTTGGCGCGCATTGGCTCGTTCATGGCATTTCATCTGGCGCAGCTTGATAAACGTTCGCGTAAATTTCCGTGGGCGCAGGTTTTACGTCCAGATATACCGCTGCGGGTTCAGGTCACGACCAAAGCTTCACGAATATACCATGCCGGTGCCGCCGCCCAACGGATCGAAACCGCGCTACGAGAGAGCTTGGGTGCCACGATCTCGCCCGAAGCGGAGTTGGTGCTTAAGGTGAGGATCGACGATAATGTGGTGACGATCAGCCTCGATTCCTCGGGTGAATCGCTTCACATACGTGGCCACAAAGAAGCCGTCGGCAAAGCACCGATGCGCGAAACCCTCGCTGCTCTGTTGCTGAGCAAAGCCGGCTACCGGGGCACGGAAACCGTCGTCGATCCTATGTGTGGTTCGGGTACATTCGTGATCGAAGCCGCAGAGATCGCTCTGGGGCTGAACCCCGGTCGTAGCCGCAGCTTTGCCTTCGAATCCTTGGCCTCCTTTGATGCTGACGCCTTTGCCGCACTGCGTGACACTATTCCGAAATCAACCGACCTGCGTTTCTTTGGATCAGATCGTGATGCAGGTGCTATCCGGATGAGCCGCGCAAACGCCGAGCGTGCAGGCGTGTCAGAACTGATCGAATTCGAAAACCATGCGGCAGGCCAGCTGCAACCTCCACCTGGTCCGCCCGGATTGGTGATGGTAAACCCACCTTATGGCGGTCGCATCGGCAACAAGAAATTGCTCTACCCGCTTTATGCCACTTTGGGCCAAACGTTATTAGATAGGTTCAAGGGCTGGCGCGTCGGTCTGGTCACCTCCGAACCCCCTCTGGCCAAGGCCACCGGCCTGCCTTGGAAGCCCCAAGGTGCCGCCATCGCCCATGGCGGCATGAAGGTATGGTTCTATCAAACGCCGCCCTTGCGGTAAAACTACGGGACTTCCAAATGGAATAAAATCCCCGGGTCCGGGGCAGCGCCCCGGTCCACCAGTGATAAGCTCGAAAAGGTTTAAAGGTTTTCTGCCTGCGGCATTCCCAGAATATGATAACCACCGTCTACCCGGATGGTTTCGCCGGTCGTGCAGGCCCCGGCATCTGAGACCAGATAGACGGCTGTCCCGCCGACAGCTTCCAATGTCGCATTCGCGCGTAACGGAGCATTCTGATCGGTATGCTTATAGGTTTTGCGCGCCCCCCCAATCGCCGCCCCGGCAAGCGTCTTCATCGGTCCGGGGCTGATCGCATTGACGCGAATGCCCTCTGGTCCCAGATCATTGGCCAGATACCGCGTGGCAGATTCAAGCGCGGCCTTAGCGACACCCATCACGTTATAATTGGGGACAACGCGGTTCGACCCCTGATAGGTCAGCGTCAGCAGCGTGCCGCCGTTTTCTTTCATCAAAGGATGCGCACGGCGGGCGATTTCGATAAACGAGTAGGCCGAAATATCCAGCGAATGTTTGAAATTCTCACGTGACGTGTCCATGAAGCGCCCCGTCAATTCGGATTTATCCGAGAACGCAATCGCGTGTACTACAAAATCTATCGTAGGCCAGCGTGCCCCAAGCTGGTCGAACGCCCGGTCAAGCGATGCGTCATCGGTGACATCGACGTCTACCATAAAGTCCGCGCCCACGCTTTCTGCCAGCGGTTTAAGACGGGTCCCGAACGCGTCGCCCTGATAGGTAAACGCAAGCTCTGCCCCGGCTTCCGCCATGGCGCGGGCGATACCCCAGGCGATAGATCTCTCATTCGCGACACCCATGATCAGGCCGCGTTTTCCCTTAAGCATATCAGACATCTGCGGCCCTTATTCTTTGAACTTGGAAAGGATCATCGACCCGTTGGTACCACCAAACCCGAACGAGTTGGTCATCACCGAATCCAGCTGCGCATTGTCGACACGTTCCAGCGCGATTTCGGATGGATCCAGCTTTGGGTCGAGTTCAAACACATTGATGGATTTCGCGATAAAATCATCCTTGAGCATCAGTAGGCAGAATATTGCCTCCAACGCGCCTGCGGCCCCTTGGGCATGACCGGTCATGGATTTGGTCGAACTTACCGGCGGGGTGTTGCCCTGCCCGAAAACCCGGCGGACCGCTTCGATTTCGCCGACGTCGCCAACAGGTGTCGATGTGCCATGCGCATTAATATAGTCGACTTTCCGACCCTCGGGCAGGGTCTGCAAAGCCAACCGCATGGCGCGTTCGCCGCCTTCGCCCGAAGGCGCTACCATGTCATGACCGTCCGAAGTGGCCGCGTAACCGGTTATTTCGGCATAAATTGTGGCTCCGCGAGCTTTGGCATGTTCAAGCTCTTCGAGCACCAGCATGCCGCCGCCACCGGAGATTACGAACCCGTCGCGGTTGGTATCGAACGCCCGGCTCGCGGTTTCGGGGGTGTCGTTGTATTTGCTGCTCATGGCCCCCATCGCGTCGAACAGGCACGACAGGGTCCAGTCGAGCTCCTCTCCGCCGCCTGCAAACATGACGTCCTGCTTGCCCATCATGATCTGCTCTGCTGCATTGCCGATACAATGCAGGGATGTCGAACAAGCCGAGGTGATCGAATAGTTGATGCCTTTGATCTTGAAGGCCGTAGAGAGGTTTGCACTGACCGTCGATGACATGGATTTGGGCACCGCGAAGGGTCCAATCCGCTTGGTCGCGCCGGTATCTTTTACGACGTTATGCGCGGTGAAGATCGCGGAGGTCGAAGGCCCGCCGGACCCTGCGACCAGACCGGTGCGCGGGTTGCTGATTTGATCATCGGTCAGCCCTGCGTCGGCGATGGCCTGTGCCATGGCGAGATAGGCATAACCTGCGCCGTCCCCCATGAACCGCAATGTGCGCTTGTCGATATGATCGGCCAGATTGATCTTTAGCGTGCCTGCTACCCGGCTGCGAAACCCGTGTTCGGCCATCTCCGGGCTGGCGACAATACCGCTGGTCCCGGCCATGAGCGATGCACGCACTTCCTCAGCGTTGTTTCCGATGGATGAGACAATACCTAACCCTGTGACGACGACGCGGCGCATGGCGCTCTCCTTGATCTTTTGGGCCTCGGCCCAGTTTGTCGCACGCTTGGCATCCTCATGGGCAGTTGCCGCGCGTTCTCCCCCCGTTTGCCGCCATTAAGGCGACAAATCAAGTCATCTATCGGCTCAGCTTTCCGACAGGGCGACCTTCATATCCTTGACTATATAGATGACTTCGCCATCAGCTTCGACGATGCCATCGGCCACACCCATTGTAAGACGGCGCGTCTGGATAGCTTTGGTGAAATCGATCTTGTATGTCAGCATCTTGCGATCGGGGCGTACCATCCCGGTCAGCTTCACTTCTCCGACGCCGAGTGCATAGCCGCGCCCCTGCCAGCCACGCCAGCCCAAATTGAAGCCGGTAAGCTGCCACAAACCATCAAGCCCCAGACAGCCGGGCATGATCGGGTTGCCAGGAAAGTGGCAATCGAAAAACCACAAGTCCGGCGTGATATTGAATTCTGCCGTAATATGGCCCTTACCGTGAGCCCCCCCGTCGGCGGAGACATCTGTTATCCGGTCCATCATCAGCATGGGTGGGGCAGGCAGTTGCGCATTTCCCGGGCCAAAAAGTTCGCCACGGGCACATTTAAGCAGACCTTCTTTGTCGAAGCTGGTGGGGTAATCGGCCATATTGTCGCGGCTCCTGCGGTCTGAATTTCAAGTTCATAACGGTCTAGCATTGCGTAGATGGTGCCTGCAAGGGTGCAGGCACCAAGGTGATTTAGGGTTTTTATTTGAAAACCATGCACTTTGTCCTCTATATGTAACCTGAATGGCCCAAGAGTGTGCAATGACCCAAGTGATGCAAAAGATCAGTTCCGATTGGTTATCGAAGGCCGGCCTGCGGCCGACCCGGCAACGAATGACACTGGCGCAGCTATTGGTGGGCGATGGACAACATCGACACGTAACGGCCGAAAGCCTGTTTGACGCAGCCAAAGGGCAGGGCGAGGCTGTATCTTTGGCGACGGTTTACAATACATTGCGGGCTTTTTGCGACGCCGGATTGATGCAGGAAGTCACAGTCGACGGGTCGAAAAGCTATTTCGACACGAACACCCATGACCACCCGCATTTTTTCTGGGAAGACGAAGGTTGCCTGACTGATGCGCCTTCCGATCAGTTGGTAATTGCAAGGCTCCCCGACGCACCAGAAGGGGCTGAAATCGCATCCGTTGACGTGGTGATCCGTTTGCGACGCAAATCCTGACGGGCGTTCTTTCAACCCAAGTGGGTATCTTCGGGACGCCTATACAGGAAAACCTTAGGCTAAAAGCTTCATCGGCTGGTTCTTGACGCGAAATGCTGGTTCAAAACCATTGCCCCGGTTCCATCAAACCCAAATCCAAGAGTTGGCGTGAATGCCATTCGAAGGGGGTGGAGTTGTGCCATTTGAAGGTTTGGATATCGAATGTGCTTCCTGGATTTCTTTTCAGAGCCTTGGCCGTGCGGAATGAACAGACCGCCGCCGTGAGGTTATGGTGCCACGGGCAAGCGTAAGTATTATATTCTTCATCATTAAATGTATAATTCGCCCCAATGCGCAGGCCGGGTTTGGCCTTAAACAGCGATATCCTGTCGATCCCGCGTCGGGATGCGGGGACGTGCTCTTCGAACCTCCAACGCAGGCCGCCGTAAAAATCCAACTGGCGATCTTTGGGGGGGGTGTCCGTGCTGTCGCCGGGGCGGGCAAGGGCGTAATAGCCCGAGCGATCCATATGCGCCTGATCAAGCGATACGGCATCGGGATACTTTTCCAGATCTCCCGCATAAAGATCAATAACATACGTAAGCATCGACTCGCGCCGTTCTTCGGTGTGAAAGCCCAGCATTTCGCCTATGCTGCGCGTTTCACAAAACGGATAAAACAGATATTCGGCATTATAGCAGAAATACACCCATTGACCGGGCGCTGCGTCGTTCACCCTATTGACGGCGGTCTCTAGGGCCAAGTCCTTGTCGGGATCATAGTCGATGCGGATGACAGTTTCGGCCACATCGCGCGCCAATTTAAAACTTGGCGGCATCAGCACGATCACTTGAGAAAATCTGTATTGTTGGTGATGCCTTACGGTGGTGTTGATTTCCACGTCATCCTCAACAAGGATTAGTGCTATCGGCCCTTTCGCCAGCCCAGCCCGCCCTTCGCTTAAAAAGTGATCAAGACTGCGATACTGCATGAAACCCCGACGTCTGTGGATACCCGTTCTAGATCAGCTAAATCGGGACGCATTGCAAGACAACGCTGGCGCTGCTAGACCGCGTTTTTGCACTTCGTATCAACGGACCTTATCATGACCGCGCCCAAAAAGCTGTTCATCAAGACCTATGGCTGCCAGATGAATGTTTACGACAGTGAACGAATGGCAGAAGCCTTGGGCGATACCTATGTCGAAACCAAGACGGCTGCTGACGCCGACATGATCTTGCTGAATACCTGCCACATCCGCGAAAAAGCTGCGGAAAAGGTATATTCCGAACTCGGTCGCCTGAAACCGCTGAAAACACTGAACCCAGATTTGAAAATCGGTGTCGCAGGGTGCGTAGCCCAGGCTGAAGGCGCCGAAATTCTGCGCCGACAACCTGCGGTCGATCTTGTGGTGGGGCCGCAATCGTATCACCGGCTGCCTGCAATGGAGGCCCGGGTGCGCACCGGTAAAACCGCGCTTGATACGGATTTCCCCGAAGAGGATAAGTTTGACAAGATGAAGGGGAGGGGCAAAGCCCTGCGTGCTCCTTCGGCATTTCTGACGGTGCAAGAAGGGTGCGACAAGTTCTGCGCCTTTTGCGTTGTGCCCTATACACGCGGTGCCGAAGTGTCGCGGCCGGCAAGCCGGGTCCTGAACGAAGCGCGCGAATTGGTCGAACGTGGCGTTCGCGAAGTGACGTTGCTCGGCCAAAACGTGAATGCTTACCATGGTGTGGGCCCTGAAGGTGCCGATTATACACTTGCGCGTCTTATTCGTGAGCTCGCGAAAATCGACGGGCTCGAGCGAATTCGATATACCACTAGTCATCCTAACGACATGGATGATGAGCTGATCGCCGCCCATGCCGAGGTTGAAAAGCTGATGCCCTATTTGCACCTGCCGGTGCAGTCGGGGTCGGATCGTATCCTCAAGCGGATGAACCGTAGCCACACCGCCGAAAGCTATCTTAAGCTGATTGAACGCATCCGCGCCGCTCGCCCCGATATTGTGATGTCAGGCGATTTCATCGTCGGCTTCCCTGAAGAGACCGACGCCGATTTCGAAGCGACGATGGAACTGGTCCGAACGGTCAACTATGGTTACGCCTATTCGTTCAAGTATTCGACCCGTCCAGGCACCCCAGCTGCAGAGCGGCCCCAAGTTGATGCGGCGGTGGCCGACGCACGCCTTCAACGTTTGCAAGCGCTTATCACGGATCAGCAACGCGCCATCCAAAACGCGATGGTCGGGCGGGACCTGTCGGTGCTTGTTGAAAAAACCGGGCGCGACGACGGGCAGATGGTGGGTAAGTCGGAATATCTTCACTCCGTCCACATTAACGATGCCCGGGCCGCTATTGGTGAGGTCGTTAAGGTAAGAATCGTCGATGCAAAAACCAATTCACTGACCGCGCATCAGCTTTGAGTGGACCGGAGCCAAGGTCGAGGCCCGGCTGATTGGCGTGCAATTTGTCCACAATTGTCGTGTATTTGCCTAAGTGTTGCCATAATATAGTAAATACCGCTGCATTCGTACTTCACAGAACCCTTAATACCTCTTAATCTCTGGATATTATTGCGGAAAGCTGCGGTGCTTTGGTGTCTCTGCGGTCTTTTCAGCGGGGGATATAAGAAAAAAGGACGAGGGCTGTGTTAAACACAATTTCCAAAGGGCTTCGGCTGTTCGCTGGTACGATAATCGCTGCGACATTCGTTTTCCAGGCATCGGTTGCCGATGCGCAAACCAGATCGCAAGGTGGGCGCGATAAGGGGCAATATATTCCTACGATCTGGGTCGACCCGGATGGGTGCGAACATTGGGTGATGGATGACGGCGCAGAAGGGTATATGACCCCCAACGTCAGCCGTCAGGGTATCCCGGTCTGCCGCCGGGGTAATGTCTGCGGCATCATGAATACCGATCAGTTCTTCGCGACTGACAGCTACCGCATCAACCAGGGTGGCAAAGCCCGTCTGGCCGAGTTTTTCAAAACAACGGGCGCGGTTTCGTATATCATCAACGGGCATACCGATAGCCGCGCCTCTGACGAGTACAACATGAAGCTGTCGTTGAACCGCGCTAACTCTGTTGCGGTCATCGCCAAGCAAACCGGGGCGCGTATCGCAGATGTCCGGGGTTACGGCGAGCGTCTACCGGCGGCACCGAACGGCACAGCGGCGGGCATGGCGAAGAATCGCCGCGTCGAAATTATCTGCATCCGTTAGGGGGATAAAAAAGTGATTAAAACAAAAGTTATATTGGTTGTCGCCAGCGCTTTGGGCCTTGGGGCATGTGCGGATTTCGAAGGCCGCGGCTATCCCGCAGATAAAAGCATCGACCGTGGTATCGACAGCAAACACCTCAGCCAGTTGCAAGCCGGCATTTGGGTCGACCCCAACGGGTGCGACCATTGGATCATCGACGACGGGTTGGAGGGTTACCTCAGCCAGCGCCTGGATAAATATGGCAAGCCGGTCTGCTCGGGTGTAGCCCAGCCAACTTATACTGTCGGTGATTTCAAAGGCGGATCCCGGATCCCCGACCCCAACTGATCTTGCTGGGCGATTTTATCGTTCTCGGGCCGGGGCGTTTTGCGCCTCGGCCTTTTTTGTCTGATATCAAGGGTTCTCATTTGCTGCGGATGCCCCATATCGTTATGTGTACACTCTCGAATAGGAACAGGCTTTGAGCTCTAGTGAAATTATCCCGCCTTCGGGCACCACGTCACAACTATTGGAATATCCCGATAACCGGCTGTTGATTGACCTGTGCGGTGCTTACGACTCGCATCTGGCCGCCATCGAAAAAGCCTTTGGCGTGCAAATTATCAGGCGGGGCAACCAGCTTTCAGTGATGGGGGAAGATGACGCAATTGTAAGAACTGCATCGGTTTTGGATGCGCTTTATGCCCGTCTAGAAGGCGGGCGGGGCGTAGAGCCCGCCGACGTCGACAGTTTGCTGCGAATGGGTGATTCCGCTGTCGGCACAGGCGTGCGTTCCGGTGACCAGATCGAGATGCCAATCTTGGGTGGCATCGAAATCCAGACCCGGAAAAAGCGCGTGGAACCTCGCACAGCGGCACAAAAAGCTTACGTCCATTCACTGTTCGATAATGAACTGGCTTTCGGCATCGGGCCGGCGGGTACTGGTAAAACATATCTGGCCGTCGCAGTGGGTGTGTCGATGTTCATCGGAGGCCATGTCGATAAAATTATTCTGTCACGCCCGGCCGTCGAAGCGGGTGAGAAACTCGGGTACTTGCCAGGTGACATGAAGGACAAGGTCGATCCGTATATGCAGCCGCTATATGATGCGCTGAATGATTTTTTGCCCGGTAAGCAACTTGCCAAATTACTCGAAGACAAAAAAATCGAGATCGCCCCGCTGGCCTTCATGCGAGGACGTACCCTATCGAATGCCTTTGTCGTGCTGGACGAGGCGCAAAACGCCACCTCCATGCAAATGAAAATGTTCCTGACCCGCTTGGGCGAAGGATCACGCATGGTGATCACCGGCGACAGAACCCAGATCGACCTGCCGCGCGGTGTTGCCTCGGGGCTACAAGACGCCGAGCGCCTGCTCACGTCTATCCCTAAAATCAGTTTTAACTACTTCACTTCAAAAGACGTGGTGCGCCATCCTCTCGTTGCCGCGATCATCGAAGCATACGAAGCTGATACGGGCCACACGTGATGCCTGACCATTTCATTTTGCCCTGTAAACTCCGGGGGTCCGGGGGCTGGCCCCCGGTCTTCCTATGATGGACGATCTCAACATAGTTGAAGAAGATGCGCGTTGGTCTACCCTTGATCTTGCTGCCTTGTGCCAGCAGGCGGTTACTACGACGCTAAAGCATCTCGACGTCGATCCATCCGCTGCCGAGGTGTCGATTCTTGCGT
>DRFG01000279.1 GCA_011050655.1 Roseobacter sp. | reverse complement strand
TTCAGGTCGACGCCCACAGCATTTACCGCATCCTCGACCACCGCCTCTAGAGACCGTGCAAGGGCGCGTTGGTCAACATCGTGTTGATACTGCCCGACGCCGATCGCTTGTGGTTCGATCTTTACCAATTCCGCCAATGGGTCCTGTAGCCGTCGGGCAATCGAAACCGCACCGCGCAGGGCCACATCAACGTCAGGAAACTCTTTTGATGCTAGTTCTGACGCTGAATATACCGAAGCACCCGCTTCTGAAACGATAACTGGGGTCGGCCGCACCCTCCCCACCGGAAGGTTTTTCAAGACATCCGCCACCAGCCGTTCGGATTCGCGACTTGCGGTACCGTTACCGATGGCGATCAGTGCAATATTATATCGTTCGATCAACTGCGAAAGCTTTTCCGCCGCGCCGCGCAGATCGTTACGGGGTTGAAAGGGATAGATGGTCGCCGTGTCCAGCAGCTTGCCGGTCTCGTCAACCACCGCGATTTTGCACCCCGTCCTTATACCCGGATCCAAGCCAAGCGTGGCCCGCGCCCCCGCCGGCGCAGCCAAGAGCAAATCACGTAGGTTTCGCGCAAACACGTTGATCGCTTCTCTATGCGCTCGGCGACGCAGATCGGTCATCAAGTCAACGAACATCGCCAAGCCGAGCTTCATGTTCCACGCCCAAGCAGCCACACCGCGCAACCACCGATCGCCGGGACCGTCCCCTTTAATTCCGATTTCGCTCGCTATGATCCCGATAATACGCGCTATTCCGGCCTCAGGCTCGGGGGCTATGTTAATTGTCACTATGTCTTCTTTTGCCGCCCGCAAAATAGCGAGCGCACGATGCGGCGCTATTGTGGCCCATTTTTCGCTATGATCGAAGTAGTCGGAAAATTTAACGCCGCTCTCTTCCTTACCGGATGTAACCCGGGACATTATCAGCGCGTCCTGCTGCATGACCTGCCGCAAACGCCCCAAAAGCGCAGCGTTTTCGCCTAGCTCTTCCACCAGAATATCCCGCGCTCCGTTCAGCGCATCTTTCACAGTCTCCACTGACCCAGACAGATAGCCTTGGGCCAAAACCGCAGGATCTGCGCGGCGGTCCCCGAGAATACTGCGCAACAGCGGATCAAGCCCGTTCTCACGCGCAATCATCGCTTTGGTGCGTCGCTTGGGTTTATAAGGAAGATAAAGATCTTCCAGCACCGACTTAGTGTCGGCCTTCTCAATGGATCTGGCTAGCGCGTCTGTCAGTTTGCCCTGGGACTGGATTTCCCCAAGAATACTCGCGCGGCGTTTTTCGAGGTCCCGCAAATAGTCCAACCTCTCGGCAAGCTTGCGCAGTTGGGTGTCGTCCAGCCCGCCTGTCGCTTCTTTGCGGTATCGCGCGACGAAAGGCACGGTATCGCCCTTGTCCAACAACGCAACCGTTGCATGAACCTGCTCTGTTTGGGCACCAATTTCGTTGGCAATTATACGGGCGATACGGTCCGCGACTGTCATGGCAGGCTCCTTTAGGTGATCGGATCGCTGTGATAGCGCCGCACGCGGCTGCCGCCAAGCCGTGATCGTCCGCAACCACCGCGACGAGGGTCGGGTGAAAGCACATTCGCACAGCTTCCGCGTTCATCCGTAGCCAACCGGCACGGGTCATTTCGGTTTGCTGTCGGGTCCATATCCAATGATGACAGCATCCAGAACCATATCGACGATGCGCATACGGATTCTCTTTTGGCCCTGTTCGCTGTACAGTGCTTCCCCGAACGACGCGGAAAGTGTTGCACGGTTCGATACATTATAAAAGCTCGCAGCGCTTGTCATCCAGTGCAACTCTAGTGGATCAGCGTCTTTTCTCAAGACGCCGCTTGCGATTCCACGTTGGCACACATCGGTCAGCTTATCGATGATTGCCTTGGTCAGTGGTGGGATAGCACCAGATTTTTTGACATACCCTGCGTTATGAATGCTCTCGATCATCACCAACCGGATGAACTGAGGTTTGTTCACATGCGAGTCAAACGCAGCCTCGGTAAGGTGGCGTCACGCCACCTGCCGAAGACGCATTGGGTGGTACCGTCCTCACGCAGAACATGACAGGCGCGGTCGGCGCGATTGCACTGAACTATGTAGCCGGTGCCAAAGCGGACGGCTATACCTTGCTCATGGGTACCGAAAACCCGCTGCTCTATAAAGTGATGGACGTGGGCGATAAAGCCCATCGCGATTTTCGACGTCACACGGAACGAAACGCTTCCCGAGGTGCCGTTGGTACCTCATATAACGAAGACTATAAAACCTATCTGCCTTGGGGCCCGTTTTTCGGTGTATTTGCCACAAAGGGCACCCCGGACGATGCTAAGACCAAGTTAAGCATAACCCATGCCGAAGCCGCCCCGATTTTGCGGCGCGGTTCGATCTTGATCCGGTGATGCTCGCGGGGCTTCAGAAACAGGATATTCTTTATAACGAAGTTGCAGCGGGGTCCTTCTTTCAAGTCTATTCGCAACCCTATGCAGGCGGCATGTTTTTGAAGTCGTTGCACACCGTAGCACTTACAAAGGCTATGCTGCCGCGAACGCGCCTTTCCGTATCGCGGCCCAAAAGCGATTGATGCGCGGTAACGGTAACCCAAAACGGTAAACGCATGTGCCCTCCGCAACAGGCGGGGGCGCGTGCTTTGGGGTTAAACCATATTCTTTTGGATAAGAGGCCTAGCCACTAGGGCAAACCCTATATACCAAACCTCAACTAACTACCTGATAAACATAATGAATTATACACTATACGCAGGCAATGTTGCTCTATGAATACCTTCATGGAGTTTGATAATGATCGTAAAACGCCTCTTTCTTCTCATCGCCATCCCGGCAGCCTTTGCCGCGCAGCCGTTGATGGCGGAAACCTATTCCCTAGCGAAGGCCAATTCTGCCAGAATAAGCGACATTAGTTTCAACCTTCACGACACCAGTGCGCAGGGGCCCATCACACTAAGGCAAATGCAAAATACCCAGCTTGTACAAGTAAAGGAACGGTCATTCAAAATACAGGAAGGGACGGGTTCCACTACCCACCTGAAGCACTTGATCGCGTGGGCAGAGGCCGGCCATAAAGGCTATGATGCGATCCAGCTCGGGGCGAAAAAGCTGCC
>DRFG01000278.1 GCA_011050655.1 Roseobacter sp. | reverse complement strand
TCGGGTCACCCGAAACAACAACTGGTGGCAACGCGCTCAAATTCTATTCTTCTGTACGCTTGGATATTCGCCGTATCGGTGCGCTTAAAGACCGTGATGAGGTCGTGGGCAACGCCACGCGGGTAAAAGTCGTCAAAAACAAAGTCGCCGCGCCGTTTAAACAAGTAGAATTCGACATCATGTATGGCGAAGGTATTTCAAAAATGGGCGAAATTCTTGATTTGGGGGTCAAGGCGGGCGTCGTTGACAAGTCGGGGTCTTGGTTCAGCTATGGTGATGAAAGGATCGGGCAGGGGCGGGAGAATGCTAAAACCTTTCTGAAAGAAAACCCGGCTATGGCGATCGAGATTGAAGATAAGATACGTGCCGCTCACGGTCTAGATTTCGAGGGCTCCGAAAACGATGATGTCGATATCCTCGAAGCCTGATTTTTTTCGCTAGTTAAAAGATATCAAGGCGCACCCCTGAGGTGCGCCTTTTTCGTAGGGCTTGCCCCATGGACAGTACGGTGTCGCAAGGGTAATTGGAGAATAACTCTTTTCCTGCCCCTCGAAAGGCCCCGAATATGAAAACGCTCAACGACATTCGTTCAAGTTTCCTAGGATATTTTGAAAAGCAGGGTCACTCTGTACAGCCGTCAAGCCCATTGGTCCCGCGTAACGATCCGACCTTGATGTTTACCAACTCCGGCATGGTTCAATTCAAAAACTTGTTCACCGGCGTCGAAACCCGCAATTATACACGTGCGACGACTGCCCAGAAATGCGTGCGGGCAGGGGGAAAACACAATGACTTGGATAATGTGGGATATACCGCTCGTCACCATACGTTCTTCGAGATGCTCGGAAATTTCAGCTTTGGTGATTATTTCAAAGAAGAGGCCATCGCGTTTTCGTGGGAATTGATCACCAAAGAGCTCGGTATTGATCCCAACCGTTTGTACGTCACAGTCTACCATACCGATGATGAGGCCGCGAATATTTGGAAGAAGGTCGCGCACCTCCCTGATGAGCGGATCATTCGTATTGCGACCGATGACAACTTTTGGATGATGGGGCCAACCGGGCCTTGTGGTCCCTGTTCAGAAGTTTTCTACGACCATGGCGATCACATCTGGGGCGGACCACCCGGCTCCCCTGAAGAGGATGGTGACCGTTTTGTCGAGATCTGGAATTTGGTGTTCATGCAATATGAGCAGTTCGAAGACGGTACACGCAAGCCTTTGCCAAACCAGTCCATCGATACCGGGATGGGGATAGAGCGGGTCGCGGCCTTATTGCAGGGAACCAACGATAACTACGCGACCGACCTTATGCGCAACTTAATTTTGGCAAGCGCCAACGCTTCCAATACTGATCCTGATGGTGCCGGAAAGACCCATCACCGCGTAATTGCAGACCACCTGCGTTCCACATCGTTCCTGATCGCGGATGGTGTCATGCCGTCGAACGACGGGCGCGGTTACGTGTTACGCCGAATTATGCGCCGGGCAATGCGTCATGCTCACCTTTTGGGCCTCAAAGACCCTTTGATGCACCGTCTCGTTCCCGAATTGGTCCGTCAGATGGGGGGGGCATATCCAGAGTTGGGCCAAGCGCAGTCATTGATCGCCGAAACCCTATTGCTTGAGGAAACGCGGTTCAAGCAAACCCTTGATCGTGGTCTCAAGCTATTGGACGACGAACTTAAGGTTCTTCCAGCGGGTGCAAACTTGCCAGGTGAAACCGCATTCAAGCTTTATGATACCTACGGATTCCCAATTGATTTGACGCAAGATGCTTTGCGTGAACAGGATCGCGGCGTTGACATTGATGGCTTCAATTCGGCCATGGACAAGCAAAAAGCCCTAGCCCGCGCTGCGTGGGCCGGTTCTGGCGAAGCGGCGGATGCTACCGTGTGGTTTGATGTTGCCGAGAGAACCGGTGCCACAGATTTTCTCGGTTATGATACTGAATCAGCCGAAGGCCAGATTGCAGCAATTGTGCAAGATGGTGAGCAGGTCTCAGAAGTGGCGTCAGGTGCCAAGGTACAGATCGCGCTTAATCAGACACCTTTTTATGCTGAAAGCGGCGGGCAGATCGGCGATACAGGGCTGATCAAGACCGAAACCGGTGTGATCAACGTAACTGATACAAGAAAAACAGCCGGTGTTTTCATTCACATAGGTCAAGTCACCGAAGGCGTTGTTAAAACATCGCAGGCCGCCGTGCTCGAGGTCGACCACCGTCGCCGAACTTCTATTCGGGCCAACCACTCAGCTACGCACCTGCTCAACGAAGCCTTGCGTAATGCCCTAGGGGACCATGTGACACAGCGCGGCTCGCTCAACTCTTTTGAACGCCTGCGTTTTGATTACAGCCACAATCACCCCCTTACGGCCGAAGAGATCACCAGCATCGAGCAAGAAGTAAATAACTATATCCGCCAAAACACCCCTGTTGAGACAAGGATAATGTCGCCAGACGACGCGCGAAGCTTGGGCGCACAGGCCTTGTTTGGAGAGAAATACGGAGATGAGGTGCGTGTGGTATCCATGGGCCGCTCCTCCGATTCTGGGAAGGGTTCAGATAAATCCACCTATTCGCTAGAATTGTGCGGGGGTACCCATGTGCGTCAGACCGGCGACATCGGCGCTTTCGTCGTGCTGGGTGATAGCTCCAGCAGCTCAGGTATTCGTCGCATTGAGGCGCTCACGGGGACCGATGCGCTCAACTGGCTTCGTGAACAAGAGGCCACATTATCGCGTGTCGCGGCAGAATTGAAAACATCAGCTACCGATGTCCCGGACCGTGTACGCGCACTGCTCGATGAGCGTCGGGCACTGGCGAATGAAGTCGCGCAACTGCGCCGCGAACGTGCGATGTCTGGGGGCGGTACCGTTGCCCATGAACCACAAGAGGTTAACGGAGTTAAGTTTTTGGCTCAGGTCTTATCCGGTGTGTCTGGTAAGGAACTGCCAGCCTTGGTCGATGAATACAAAGCAAAACTGGGAAGCGGGGTCGTTCTGCTTATCGCTGATGCCGAGGGCAAAGCCGCAGTAGCTTCAGGCGTGACCACTGACTTGAAAGATAAGGTGTCGGCTGTCGATATCGTCAAAATAGTTGTTGCCCAACTAGGTGGCAAAGGCGGCGGTGGCCGCCCCGATCTCGCCCAAGGCGGAGGCAAGGATTTAGAAAACGTCGAATCCGCCATTTCAGCCGCCAAAACCATCTTGAAAGGATAACCCCATGCCCGCACTCTGGATCGCTCACGTCACCGTCACAGATGAAGACGCCTATGCAAAATATGCGAAGCTCGCAGGACCCGCGATCGCAGATCATGGAGGTCGGTTTCTGGCACGCGGCGCACGGTTTGTGCAGCTCGAAGGCAAGGAACGTCCTCGCAACGTGGTTGCGCGCTTCCCGTCACTCGAAGACGCGGTTGCCTGCTATAATTCTGCCGCTTATCAGGATGCACTAAGCCACGCCAAAAACGCATCCGAGCGCGAACTCATGGTAGTCGAAACAGAAGACTGAAACGCGGAAACAGTACAATTTTGACCAACATCGCCTCGGCAGTATTTCTTTCCCTGCGATCAGATTCAGACCAAGAAAAGCTCTTTGACACCCAAGGTCGAACAAAAAAAGAAGGCCAAGCTGGCCCTCTTTTCCAAATGGTTTAAAATCCTGGGGTCTGGGGCAAAGCCCCAGTCCATAAACTAATTAGGCTGATTTTGACATCCGCTTACGCTCATGCGGATCAAGATAGCGCTTACGCAAGCGGACAGCGTTCGGGGTCACTTCGACCAGTTCGTCATCATCTATATACGCGATAGCTTGCTCAAGCGTTAGGGTAACGGGGGTTGTCAGGCGAACTGCTTCATCGGTACCGGACGCACGTACGTTGGTAAGCTGCTTGCCTTTTAACGGGTTAACTTCCAAGTCATTTTCGCGGCTGTGTTCGCCGATTATCATGCCTTGATATACAGCTTCTTGAGCACCAATAAAGAACTTGCCACGATCCTCAAGCTTCCACAAAGCATAGGATACAGAGGTGCCGTTCTCCATGGAAATCAAAACACCAGCACGCCGGCCTGGGATCGCACCTTTATGCGGTGCCCAGCTGTGAAAAACCCGGTTCAGAACGCCGGTACCTCGAGTATCGGTCAGAAATTCACCGTGATACCCGATCAATCCCCGCGACGGTACGAGTGCTACGATCCGGGTTTTACCCGCGCCGGCTGGCTTCATTTCAGAAAGCTCACCTTTACGCGTGCCGGTGACTTTTTCGATAACCGCGCCGGAATACTCGTCATCGACGTCAATGGTCACTTCTTCAATCGGCTCCAGACGTTCGCCACTTTCACCTTTACGGAAAAGGACTTGCGGGCGTGAAACCGATAGCTCGAAACCTTCGCGACGCATGTTCTCAATCAGAACACCCATCTGAAGTTCCCCACGACCGGCGACCTCAAACGCTTCACCGCCAGGGGTGTCAGTGACCTTGATCGCCACATTCGATTCGGCCTCTTTCATCAGGCGGTCACGAATAACACGCGACTGCACTTTTTTGCCATCGCGACCAGCGAGCGGGCTGTCGTTAATGCCGAATGTAATGGTAATAGTGGGTGGGTCGATGGGCTGCGCAGGCAGTGCCACATCCACTGAAGGGGCGACGATGGAATCGGCAACGGTCGCCTTGGTCATACCCGCAATGGAAACGATATCACCGGCTTCGGCGACTTCGATAGGCTGTTGCATCAGGCCGCGGAAAGCCATGATCTTGGTAACACGGAAGTTTTCGATCACTTTGCCATCGCGCGACAGCGCCTTGACCTGCTCGCCGGTTTTCAACTGGCCGGTTTCAACTCGGCCTGTCAGCATACGGCCAATAAACGCGTCTGCGCCCAATGTGGTCGCCAGCATTGTGAAAGGCTTATTGATGTCTTTCAACTGCTTCGGGGCTTTTACGTGCTCCACGATCAAGTCAAAAAGCGCAGACAAGTCCTTTCGCGGGCCGTCCAGCTCCATGTCGGCCCAGCCATTGCGCCCAGAAGCGTACATGTGAGGGAAATCGAGCTGCTCATCATTGGCACCAAGGCTGGCAAACAAGTCGAAACATTCGTCCAACGCGCGATCAGGCTCTGCATCGCCCTTGTCGACCTTGTTCAGAACGACAATTGGGTTCAGACCCAGTGCCAACGCTTTGGAGGTAACAAATTTGGTCTGCGGCATTGGACCTTCGGCCGCATCAACCAGCAAGACAACACCGTCTACCATAGATAGAATGCGTTCGACCTCGCCGCCAAAATCGGCGTGGCCAGGGGTATCAACGATGTTGATACGTACGCCTTTCCATTCGACCGATGTTGGTTTGGCAAAAATCGTGATGCCACGCTCACGCTCAAGGTCGTTGCTGTCCATAGCGCGTTCGGTCGTCGCCTGATTTTCGCGATATGTACCGGATTGTTTCAATAGTTCATCGACCAGGGTTGTTTTGCCGTGGTCAACGTGAGCGATGATTGCGATGTTGCGCATGTCCATAGAGTATGCCTTTGATACGGGAGGGGGCCGCGCACGCTAATGCACCGCAGCATTTGCGCTGCGCTTAACGTGCCGCGGATAAGAAAGCTAGCCCTAAAGCCGATTAGCCGAGTTCTGCGCGGTTTTCTGTGCTGTCGCGACCCTTGTCGATCCCGTCTTCTCTATAATTACGGACGGGTATAGGTTCGTTGAAAGTTAAAGTGCGGTAAGGGAATGGAATTTCTATACCGGCATCATCAAGGGCTCGTTTCACGGCGGCAACAACTTTATCGCGGCTGGTGCGTATATCGATCGGCTTAGATCCGGTCCACCACGTAACTTCAAAGTTGATCGAGCTATCTGCAAACTCTTGCGCAAATATTTCGACGTCACGCACATCGTCGCGTACCGCGTCGACGTTGCGAACCGCATTCGCGATCACCTCTCGGGCGGCATCGACGTCTTCGCCATATGCGATACCGCAGATGATCGTTGTGCGTCGAACATCTCGGGCGGTGCGTATCGTAACCGGATTCTTGAAGAACATCGCGTTCGGCGCAACAACCAATTGCCCGTCGGTCTGGCGTACATGCGTATCACGGATCGTTATTACCTCGACCTGACCTTCGATGCCTTCACATTCGATATAGTCTTCGACGGCAAACGGTTCTCGGATCAGTAGCAGTATGCCAGCTAAAAAATTCTCGAAGACGTCTTTGAACGCAAAACCGATAGCCACCCCACCAATACCGAGTGCGGTCAGTGCCTTACCCGGTGTTATGGTTGGAAACGCGATGGTAACCGCGATCAAAACACCGAATAACCACAACCCGACCGTGATCAGCATCATAACCACGTCAACTAGTGACCTGCGCATATGCGCACGGCGCAAGGTGCGCGGCACGATCATCTGGATGATTCTAATTACGGCCCAAAGGAAACCCAAAAATACGATCGAAAGGACAAGCTGGGGAAGCACGCTCCAGAATCCGATTGCGTAATCTTCTAGTTGTTTGCGTAGCGGATCGGGCAAGGCAGACCAAGTGGAGCTTAAAAAATCTATCATGCCGTCCCTATTTTACTGTTGCGAACTAACGTCGGCGAACTAGATTTGGTTCCAAAATTAATGCGTGGTTGCAGCGGAAAAAATATGGATGATAAGTATCCCAACGATAATCAACGACAGTCCAAGAACCGCCGCCAAGTCGAGCTTCTGCCCAAAGACAATATATCCGATGCCTGCGATACAGACGATGCCCAAACCCGACCAGAGCGCGTAAACAATCCCGACCGGCATGACTTTCAGCGTCAGCGCCATGAAGTAGAACGACACCAAATAACAGGCAACTACTGCCAGCGAGGGCCACAGACGCGTAAACTGCTGTGACGCTTGCAGCGCCGTGGTGCCCAATGTTTCGCTGATGATCGCGATCAGAAGCCATAAATAGTGCATTGTTGTAAACTCCCGTGTCGGTAAAGGCCGTGCCAGATCACTATCTGCAACGACGTATCAGAGCAAACATTCTGATGCCGGACAAACCGGCGGAGCTTGGACGCTAGCGTATCGTGGGTGTGCGGTATCTGAACCATATAGTGGTGATCTGCCGAACCACTGGCGCACCAGGCACTTTAGGTCGCGATATATCGGTCGCGACGATGGTTGAATGTGATGATCAGGTTTAATGTGACCGCTCCCAACAGGGAATATGCGACGACACTTGCCGGGAACAGAAATAGCGCCACGCTGAATATTACCGCATCGGTGATAAGCTGCACCCAACCGGCCTTGAACCCCGTCGCATCTTGCACCAGTAGGGCGATTACCCCCAACCCGCCCAAGGATCCATTGTGGCGGAACATGGCAAGCAGACCTAGACCTACCAAAGATCCAAAGATCACCGCACCCAAAGCAGGGTTTAACGATTCAATTACAAACCCGTGGGGCAACAGGGTGGTTACAATAGACAGAACGGACACCGAAAGTACGGATTTGACCGTGAACTCAACTCCGAGCCTTTTGTAGGCTACAAAATAAAATGGCAGGTTAATTGCAAAGAACACCACGCCAAATGAATAGCCGCTGATATAGGAGATGATCACTGCCAACCCCGCTGTCTGACCCGTGATCAGGCCGGCAAGAGTCAGGAAATGTATCCCCAGGCCGCTAAGAAAAACCCCCAGGCTAAGACCTTGGATGTCGTCCAACAGGCTATGATCGGTTATTTGGGCGGGGGCGAGTGTTGGGGCGGGGGCGATTGTTAGGGCGGGGGCGATTGTTGCAGCATGTGTCATGTGCGGCAGATAGGACAGCAAAGCTGACCTGTCCAGAGTGAAAGACCTTCGACGCCCCTTTAATGCCTGCAACGTGGCGTCATCGGCTTGAAAAAACTCAGCCGTTGACGCCGCGCAGGTAATAAAACGCCATTTAGCCGCTTAATGCTTTGTTCAGGTTCTCGTCGACCTTCTCAAGAAAACCCATCGTCGTCAGCCAGCCTTGGTCAGGGCCGACCAACAGCGCAAGATCCTTGGTCATATGTCCCGCTTCGACGGTATCAACCACGGTTTTTTCCAACGTTTCAGCAAAGCGCGTCAGTTCCGAGTTGTTATCCAATTTACCACGGTGTTTCAGTCCACCGGTCCACGCGTAGATAGAGGCAATCGAATTCGTCGAGGTCTCTTCGCCTTTTTGATGCTGGCGATAGTGGCGGGTGACGGTGCCATGCGCCGCCTCGGCCTCTACCGTTTTGCCATCGGGGGTCATCAGTACCGACGTCATCAGCCCCAACGACCCGAACCCCTGGGCCACGGTGTCTGATTGCACATCACCGTCGTAGTTTTTACAGGCCCATACATACCCACCATTCCACTTCATGGCACAAGCGACCATATCGTCGATCAGGCGGTGTTCATAAGTGATGCCTGCCGCTTTGAACTTATCTTCGAACTCGGTTTCGTAGATCTGCTGGAACAGTTCGAGAAAGCGGCCATCATATTGTTTTAAAATGGTGTTCTTGGTGCTTAGATAGACTGGCCAGCCAAGGTTCAAACCATAGTTGAGCGAGGCGCGGGCAAAGTCTATAATGGATTTATCCAAATTATACATGGCCATGACCACGCCTGCGTCAGGGGCATCAAAGACTTCGCGCTCGATCTCGGTCCCGTCTTCGCCGACAAATTTGAGCGTCAGTTTCCCCTTACCGGGAAATTTGAAATCCGTAGCCTTGTACTGATCACCGTATGCGTGGCGGCCCACGACGATAGGTCTGGTCCAGCCGGGCACCAAGCGCGGTACGTTCTTGCAGATGATCGGTTGTCGAAAGATCACACCGCCAAGGATATTGCGTATGGTACCATTCGGAGACCGCCACATTTCTTTCAGGCCGAATTCTTCGACCCGGGCCTCGTCCGGGGTGATCGTGGCGCATTTGACACCGACCCCGTACTGTTTGATCGCATTAGCCGCATCTATGGTGATTTGGTCATTGGTGTCATCGCGAACCTCAATTCCCAGATCGTAGTATTTCAAATCGACATCCAGATAGGGCAAGACCAATTTTTTTTTGATGAAGTCCCACATGATCCGGGTCATTTCATCCCCGTCGAGTTCAACAATCGGGTTTTCCACCTTGATCTTGGTCATCGGCCGCAATTCCTTTGATAAGAGAGTCTCAGATTAGATAGCCCAACCGGGAAGAAATGGATAGTCAGTATACAATTGCATACATTACGTCAGGCGCTTTTTCTTCCATCATTCATAGGCTGAATTTAGAATACAGTGTCGGAGTACACGAATGGCAGACCCAACGGTCAAGGCATGGGCCCACGCACGTCAACGGTGGGCGCTAAACCACGCCGAAACAAGTTTACGGGCATAAGACCAGAGCCCCGGAGCCCCTAATGCGATCTTGGAACCGACCTTCTCCACAAACTGGTCTTCGGTCACATTGTATTCAATCCAGCTTCCACCGCCTGCGGCAAGGTTCTGCATAGGCGGTTGAAACCGGTCCAAGGATTTAGCGAAGCGTGCCGTGGGGGTCTGACAAGCTTCGAATTCTTCCCAAGTGGTACGAAGGTCGACGCGAAGATCATCGGGAAGTAATCCGAATATTCGATCAGCAGCTAACTGTTCCTGCGCTTCCATATCAGCCAGATCGTAGGTGCCAAAGATCGGATTATCACCTGCGTCAATTTCCACGAGGTCATGGAGGATCAACATCTTGGTCACCCGCGTAATATCCACCTCGGGATCGGCTTGATCGGCCAACACCAATGCATAAAGCGTCAAATGCCAACTATGCTCAGCAGAGTTTTCGGGCCGCGAGGCGTCACAAAGTAAGGTACCTCGGCTGACCAATTTAAGCTTGTCGGCTTCATTCAGGAAAGCGATCTGCTGATCAAGACGGGTAGTCATGGTTAACTGGGGTGTGCGCGGTGCGCATCAAGGGTTTTTTTCAGGAAATTGCGCCCTTGCTGCGCGGCCATCCGCGTTCGTATTGCGGTCACAAAAGCTTCTTCCATGGTTTGCGATGAAGCTCCGAGAACAGCAGCGACCTCCATAAAGAGGCGCTCCTGTCCGGTTTCACGTTGAACTGCCAGACATTCTTCGGCCAGCTGATTGGCCAGATCGACGAGGGTCTGGTCTGCCATTATCTGGTGGATTCCGTCAGGCGGCGTTTGACGTATTCCGTACTCGAGGTAATCAGGGTCTCCATATGGGGCTCTTCAAAGAAATGTCCCGCGCCCTCGATTTCCTGATGGGTGATGGTGATGCCTTTCTGTTCGTGCAGCTTGCTGACCAGATTTACAGTGTCGGCCGGCGGGGCAACCCGGTCGGCGGTGCCGTTAATCACCAGACCAGATGCGGGGCAGGGTGCCAGAAAGCTGAAATCATACATATTGGCAGGTGGGGCGACTGAAATGAAGCCGGTGATTTCGGGGCGACGCATCAACAATTGCATGCCGATCCAAGCCCCAAAGGAAAATCCCGCGACCCAACAATGCTTTGAATTGTTGTTCATCGATTGCAGATAGTCCAATGCTGATGCTGCATCGGATAATTCACCTATGCCTTGGTCATATTCACCTTGGCTTCGCCCCACGCCACGGAAGTTGAACCGCAGAACGGTGAAACCCATGTTGTAGAAAGCGTAGTGCAAATTATACACGACCTTGTGGTTCATCGTGCCGCCAAACTGCGGGTGCGGATGCAACAGGATCGCAATCGGCGCATCGCGTTCCTTTTGCGGATGGTAGCGGCCTTCGAGGCGGCCTTCGGGTCCGGGAAATATAACCTCGGGCATGAGCGTCCCTGCTTTGGGCTCAAAGATGTAGCGGATTAGTTGACGAATTCGCTAAGGCACCTTAGAACGGTTCTAACTTGTCTGATCCCAGCGTTTCTGGGGGTCAGGCATTGCATTTAGGCATTTCAAGCGTCGACGTCAATCAAGCAGGCGCACATGGCAAGGGGATCTCTGCGATGAAGCTATCTACCAAGGGGCGTTACGCCATGGTTGCGCTGGCCGATATTGCGTTGCAACCCCCCGGTGGGCTGGTGAGCCTTGGCGATATCGCTGAGCGCCAATCCATCTCGTTGCCGTATCTTGAGCAGCTCTTCGTGAAGCTTCGACGCGCTGAACTTGTGGCGTCAGTGCGGGGACCGGGTGGTGGATACCGGCTTGCGCGACCGGCAGCAAATATCCGTGTGGTCGATATCTTAGGTGCCGTGGATGAGAAGGTCGACGCGATGCACATCGGCGCGGGGGCGTCGGGTGGATCATCGGGCAGCCGCGCGCAATCATTGACCAACCGGCTGTGGGAAGGTTTAAGCGCACAGGTCTACGTGTTTTTGCATCAGACAAGATTATCAGATGTCGTTGCGAACGAACTGGCACCATGCCCGGCAGTGCCGAACCTGTTTGCCGTGGTGGATGAGGAATGAAAAACAGTTTGGTCATCGGTGGGGCGTATTGGGGCGGGGCTTGTTGGGGCGAGGTGTATTTGCCCCAACGTGATGAGGGACGCTGTCCCTCAAACTCCCTGGGATATTTTACCATTTGGAAGTTTAGATGAGGATTTATCTGGATCATAATGCGACGACGCCGCTGCGGCCAGAGGCGCGGGCGGCAATGTTAGCTGCAATGGATTTAGCCGGAAATCCGTCGAGCGTTCATGCCGAGGGGCGTGCGGCCAAAATGTTGATCGAAAAAGCAAGGGCACAGGTGGCCGGACTTGCACGGTGCGATGTGTCAGAGGTGATCTTTACCAGCGGCGCAACCGAGGCCGTGGCCAGTGTTGTGCAAGACGCCGCACAGGTTTGCGGCGCGATTATCGAGCATGAGGCAGTGCGTGTCTGGTGTGAGGATGAGGGGATGCGCTTGCTCCCTGTTGATGCCAACGGACATCTTGATTTAACGGGGGTGGCTGATGGCGCGCTCGCCGGGGCGATCGTATTTGTGCAGCGGGCTAATAGTGAGACCGGCGTGCTGCAACCCAACGGCTTGGAAGGTGAGCTGGAACGGGTCGGTATCACGGCGTCGCATGTTTTTCGCGACGCGGTGCAGGCGGCCGGGAAGGTTGCCGATCTGGGGCGCTGGCGAGCGGCGCAAGGGCGGCATGCCTTCATGGCACTGTCGGCACATAAGGTCGGTGGACCTAAAGGCGTGGGCGCGTTGATCGCCGGGCCAGATTATAATCCAGGCGGGATGTCTGCGATGCTGCGCGGAGGCGGTCAAGAATCGGGGCGTCGCGCGGGTACGGAAAATGTCATCGGGATCGCCGGGTTTGGTGCCGCTTGCGAGGCTGCGGCGCGAGATTTGTCCAATGGGATCTGGGAGCGGGTTGCAGAACTTAGAAATGTTCTAGAAAAGGCCCTTGAGGCTGGGTCAAAGAAGACTATTTTTGTAGGGAAAGATGTTGAGCGGTTACCCAATACGGCCTGCTTCATCACTCCGGGTTGGCGTGGTGACATGCAGGTAATGCAGATGGACCTTGCGGGATTTGCGATCAGTGCCGGGTCTGCCTGTTCAAGTGGCAAGGTCGCGACCAGCCGAGTGTTGACGGCGATGGGCTTTGACGAGGCGCAGGCTGCTTGCGCCGTGCGCGTGTCGCTTGGGGTCGACACCACAGAAGAACACGTTCTGCGTTTTGCCGACGCATGGACCGCGAAATTGAAAAAACACGAGGCGCGGGCCGCTTGATGCGAGCCGCCATTGGAAGGATGAAGAGCATGGACAGCACGTTGATAAAGGACGATGTAAACGATGGCGTCAAAGACGGCGTCGATCAAGAAACCGTAGATGCCGTGCGCGAAGTCGGTGGGGCGTATAAATACGGCTGGTCCACGAATATCGAAATGGATTACGCCCCGCTTGGGCTGAACGAAGATATCGTCAAGTTGATTTCGGAGAAGAACGAAGAGCCAGAATGGATGCTGGAATGGCGTCTGGCGGCATATCAGCGCTGGTTGACAAAGAAAGAGCCGGATTGGGCAATGGTCGATTATCCAACGATCGACTTTCAAAATCAGTATTATTACGCGCGTCCAAAATCCATGGCGATAAAGCCAAAATCCCTTGATGACGTCGATCCTAAGCTTCTTGAGACCTATAAAAAACTAGGTATCCCCTTGAAAGAGCAGGCGCTTCTAGCCGGCGTCGAAGGGGCCGAGGCCTTGACTGATGAACCGCGTAAAGTCGCGGTAGATGCGGTTTTTGACAGTGTTTCGGTGGGGACAACTTTTCAGAAGGAGCTGAAAGCTGCGGGGGTAATATTTTGCTCAATTTCCGAAGCGATCCGCGATCATCCTGAATTGGTCAAGAAATATCTAGGCTCAGTCGTGCCGGTGAATGATAACTTTTACGCCACGCTGAACTCAGCCGTCTTTTCCGACGGGTCGTTTGTGTATGTGCCGCCGGGCGTACGTTGCCCGATGGAATTGTCGACGTATTTCCGTATCAACGCCGAAAACACCGGACAGTTTGAACGCACGCTTATCATCGCCGACAAGGGGTCGTACGTGTCCTACCTTGAAGGCTGTACTGCACCGCAGCGCGATGAATCGCAATTGCACGCAGCCGTTGTCGAGATCATCATCGAAGAAGATGCTGAGGTGAAATATTCCACCGTGCAGAACTGGTATCCTGGGGATGAAAACGGCAAGGGCGGTATTTATAACTTTGTGACCAAGCGCGCCGACTGTCGGGGCGACCGGGCCAAGGTGATGTGGACGCAAGTTGAAACCGGGTCTGCGGTGACGTGGAAGTATCCAAGCTGCATTCTGCGCGGCGACGACAGCCAGGGCGAATTCTATTCGATCGCCATCGCCAACAACATGCAGCAAGCCGACACGGGTACCAAGATGATCCACCTTGGCAAGCGCACCAAGTCGCGGATCGTGTCCAAGGGGATCAGCGCAGGCAAGGCGCAGAACACCTATCGCGGGTTGGTGTCTATGCACCCCAAGGCCAAGGAATCGCGCAACTATACGCAGTGCGACAGCTTGTTGATCGGGTCCGACTGCGGGGCGCACACCGTGCCCTATATCGAGGTCAAGAATAACAGCAGTCGCGTCGAACACGAAGCGACGACATCCAAGGTGGATGACGATCAGCTGTTCTATTGCCGGTCGCGCGGCATGGACGAGGAAGAAGCGGTAGCCTTGGTCGTTAACGGCTTTTGCAAAGACGTGTTACAGGCCTTGCCAATGGAGTTTGCCATGGAAGCGCAAGCGCTTGTGGCGATCTCGCTGGAAGGGTCCGTGGGGTAATCGCGATGATGCGCAAGCTGACATGGGATGTGACCATAGCATCGCTGGTGTTTTGGGTGTTGGTCGCGCTGTTTCGGGGCGGTGGGCTGACGCTTGCCGCATTCGAGAACACGTTCTTTCAAATGCTGATCTTTGCGATGATCTATGCCGCGGTACGTGTTGCATTGGTTGTGCTGCGGCAACGGAGCGACAAATGAACATCCTTGGCACCTTTTTGGCGGTACGGCTGGGCTGATGACCGTAGTACCCGACACCACGCCTTTGGCTTTGCACTGGTGGAAGGCGGTCCCGAATTTCGGGGACGCCATCAGCCCGGTAGTGCTGGCGCATGTGTCTGGTCGTCAGGTTGTGCATGCGGGCGTCAGCAAGGCTGATGTCTGGGCCATCGGGTCGTTGTTGCAGGTGGTCAAGCGCAGCTATAGTGACGCGCAGGAACGCCGACCTGTGATATGGGGGACGGGGTTATTACATCCGGTTCATGGCATCGGCTTTGTCGAGCATGTAGATATTGCGCTGGTGCGTGGACCAATCACAGCGGCTTTGTTGGGGCTTGAGCTATCGGAATTTGGTGATCCGGCGCTTTTGATCAACGAGGTCTGGCCGCTGACCCGCGTGCCCAACGGAAAAGTCGGCATTGTTCCGCATCATACGCTGGTGAACGACGTGGTATTGCAAGCGTTGCTCGACAGCGACCCTCGGTACCAACTGATTGACCCACAAGGTGATGCGCAAACTGTCTGTGCCACAATCGCGCAGTGTGATCACATATTCGCGTCGTCGCTGCACGGGCTTATCGTAGCGGATGCCTACGGCGTGCCCAACACATGGCTGGCCCCTGTAGGCCAGTCGCGCCTGAAGTATCTGGATTATGCAGCGTCGGTGGGGCGGGCGATGGCTGCACCGGTCATGATCGAAGATATCCCGATGATGAATTTGCCGGATCCCAAAGCTGATCTTACCTATCAGGCTGGCATTGATGCCTGCCGAACCGCTCTTTATGCACGGCTCCCCAAAGCTTTACGAGCACAGGTGGCCGCATGAAACCATACACCGAATACGCCCCCGTTGCGGGGTTTTCATTCACTCAATTCACTGTCATTGCAGCGCCAAAGCGCAAGAAAAGGAACCTCCCATGCTGAGCATCAAAGGCCTGAAGGTCAAACTGGAAGATGAAGACAAGCAAATCCTGAAAGGTGTCGATCTGGAAGTCGAAGCCGGCAAGGTCCACGCGATCATGGGCCCGAACGGATCGGGAAAGTCTACGCTGTCATACGTGCTGTCGGGCAAGGACGGTTACGAAGTTACGGGCGGTTCCGCATCGCTTGAAG
>DRFG01000277.1 GCA_011050655.1 Roseobacter sp. | reverse complement strand
ATACCCAGCTTGTACAAGTAAAGGAACGGTCATTCAAAATACAGGAAGGGACGGGTTCCACTACCCACCTGAAGCACTTGATCGCGTGGGCAGAGGCCGGCCATAAAGGCTATGATGCGATCCAGCTCGGGGCGAAAAAGCTGCCTCACAAACAGCCCACGCAAATGACGATCGGAGAAATTTATGCGTGGATAAACCAAACACCCAATCAACCTCATGCTATCGGCCGTTATCAGTTCATTCCATCGACGCTGCAAAGTTTGGTCATCCAGGCCGGTCTAAGCGAGAGCCATAAATTCACCACAGGCGTGCAAGATGCATTGGCAGACATCCTGTTGGAAGACGCCGGTTTCAGTAGTTTTATGCAGGGCAAAATCAGCCGCCACCGTTTCATGACTAATCTGGCAAAAATATGGGCGGGGTTTCCAACAGCGACTGGCCGTTCCCACTATCATGGCTATGCGGGCAACCGGGCAGTAATCAGTTGGGATAGATTCGATGCCATCATGAAAAAGATTTTCCCCACAAAACGAGGGTGACCGGCGCGGAGGCACTCTCATACATCGCCCCCGCGCCACGGCCCTTACCTGGTTTTAAGGCTTAATCACCCTTTTTCCCGCTGGAAGTGGCTAGATCATAGGCGACGAAGCCAAGCGTGACGAGAATCATGATAACCAAGTCAGGGCTTGGCACCTTGAACGCCAGTATCAGCAGAAAAGTTGCAATCGTGATAAATGCAAGAAGCGCGAGCAGCCGGTTCATAATTTGTTATTCCTCATTGTGACGTACCATCGGCCCAGTTGAAAAGCCACTGTGCTGTACGCATTAGGCGCGCATCATTGTCACGCGCAGCGACAAGCTGGACCCCCATTGGCAACCCCTCAAGCGACGTCAGCAGCGGTACGCTGACGCAAGGTGTCCCACAGAATGTCCAAATGCCGTTAAAAATCGGGTCCCCGGTCGTGTCTAACCCCTTGGGGGCAGGGCCTAAAGTCGCGGGGCACAACAGCACATCACAGCGGGTTAACAGTTCTTCCAAAGCAGCGTTTAAAAGTTTCGGCATATCCTTTGCCGAAAGATAATCCCGCGCGGGAACCTTGTTACCCTGTTCAATCGCTTCGCGTGTAACTGGTCCCAACAGATCGGTCGCATCGCGCCAATAGGGGTAGTAGTGATAGGATATTTCCGCGAGGTTAATCAGTTTTCGTTGCTCTGACGCGTGTTCGAATATCGCTGGCAAAGGCATCTCGAAAGCCTGATCACCCAGGGCCTCGACCAGCTCGTCAAATGCATCACGCATTTGCGGGTCAGCATTTTCCCAACCGGGCGGACGTACGAAGCCAAATACGGGGGCTATCGGCGGAGTGGATACTGCCGTCGCGTGAAGCGCGGGCGCAGGTTGCAAAGCAGTAGCTGGGTCATCCGCGTCATGGCCAAACAGCACTTCGGCAAGCAGTGCAGCACCGGCCGGATCACTGGCAAATACACCTACCGTGTCCAATGTCGGCGACTGCGTTAGCACCCCGCGGCGCGGGATCGCCCCGAATGTCGGTTTATATCCTGTGACCCCGCAAAAAGACGCAGGTCGAATAACCGATCCACCGGTCTGAGTGCCAATCGCCAATGGCACCATACCATCGGCAACCGCTGCGGCCGAACCTTGCGATGAACCGCCAGGTGTGTGGGCAAGGTTGTGCGGATTTGCTGTTTTACCCGGATGCATATAAGCAAGTTCGGTGGTCACCGTCTTGCCCATGATGATCGCGCCTTCCTTTTTGAGACGCTCGACCACATAGGCATCGTGCAACGGCACCCGCCCTTTATCGTGCGCACACCCATTTTCGGTCGGTATGCGCGCAGTGTCGATGATGTCCTTCAATCCAACCGGCAGTCCGTGCAGACGCCCCAAAGGCCGCCCTGCCCGCCGGTACCCATCCAGCGTCCTAGCTTGCGCCCGTGCAAACTCCGGGTCAAACCAGGCCCACGCCCCTACTTCGGGTTCGCGCGCCTCGATACGTGCTATATAGCTGTCGACCAGCTCCAGCGCACCTAGAGCGCCGGTCGCCAATCGGTCGCGCAACAAAGTGACACTGGGTTGCGCGACCCACGCATCGGACTGTTTGGCATCAGCGCCCATAGAACAGATCCGGCAAATAGAACACGATTGACGGGAAGACATACATCAACACCATCGACAGAATAACGCAGAACAAAAACGGCATCACACCTTTGAATATCTGCGTCAACTGTAGTTCAGGGGGCGCAATTCCTTTGAGATAGTACGCTGACATGGCCATAGGCGGGGTCAAGAAACTGGTTTGCAGGTTCAAGGCGACCAGGATGCCAAAGAACAGCGGATCAATGTCAAAGACTGCCAAAAGCGGAAGGAAGATCGGCACGAAGATGATGATAATTTCAGACCATTCCAGCGGCCAGCCCAGTAAAAAGATGATAATCTGCGCCATGATCAGGAATTGGATCGGGGTCAGATTCATGGACTGCACGAATTCGGAAATCACTTGTTCGCCGCCTAAGTACGAGAACACTGCCGAGAACGTGTAAGAACCCACAAACAGCCAGCATACCATCGCCGTCGTCCGCAGCGTCAGATAAACGCTTTCGCGCATCCGCTGCCACGTCATCGCCCTGTAGATAAATGCAAGGAAGATTCCGCCCAACGCGCCGATTGAAGCCGCCTCGGTCGGTGTGGCGAGGCCAAACAGGATTGAACCGAGTACCGCAAAGATCAGGAACGCCAACGGCACGAATGAAGTGATGATCATCCAAAGCAGTTTACCCATCGGCATATCGGGCACTTCTTCAGCAGTAGGACGCGGTGCCGATGACGGTTGAAGAATAGAGCGGCCAATAATGTAGACAAGATACAAGCCCACCAGAGTGAGACCCGGCAACAAGGCCGCTGCATACAGCCGAACGATCGACACGTTGGTGGCTGCGGCATAGACGATCAGCATGATCGACGGCGGGATCAGGATCCCCAAGGTACCGCCGGCACAGATGATCCCGGCCGCGAAAGACGGGTCATACCGCGCCTTGAGCATTGCAGGCAAAGCAAGCAACCCCATCAGCGTCACAACCGCACCAACGATACCCGTGGCTGTCGCAAATAACGCGCAGGTGATCAGCGCCGCGACACCCATAGACCCAGGTACGTTCTTGGATGCTACATTGAGGGTCGTAAACAAGCGGTCAACAATATTGGACCGCTCCACGATGTAGCCCATGAACAAGAACAACGGTACGGCGGTAAGCACTTCGTTCGACATGACCGTAAAGGTCTGGTTCACAAATAAATCGAATATTCGGTTGTTATAGAACCCCTCGAACCAGGTGGACCATTGGTCCCACTGCCCCGCTGTTTCATCCAGTCGGTCAAAGGCACGCCACATCCGGTTGGCGTCGAAATAGGCATAATAACCAAAGCCGATACCCATAGCCATGAGCGTGAATGCGATTGGAAAGCCGAGGAATACGAAAATGATGAACAGCCCCAACATCATCAGGGCAATTTGCGGATCGGTCATGTGATATGGTCTTTCTCGGCCTTGTTTGCTTCTTGCATCAAAAGATCTTCGGTTTCGAAGACATCCTCGTCAGCTTCAATCCAATAGTTGTGTTTGATCGCAATTATGCAGCGGCACACCTGCGCGATGCCCTGAATGAAAAGCAAAATACCTGCGGCGACGATCACCGCCTTGAACTGGTAAATTGGCACTCCAGCTGGGCTGTTGACCGATACTTCGCCGTATTGCCAAGATCTGACTGCATACTTCCAGCCGGAAACGATCAAGGCCGTCACGCCGGGAAAAAAGAACACCAGATACAAGACAATATCTATCTTACCCTGTGTTTTGGGCTGCAAAAGACGATAGATGAAATCGCCCCGCACGTGCCCCCCCCGAGAAAGCGTATAAGCCCCGCCCATCATGAACAACGTGCCGTACATGATAAACGAAACATCAAGTGCCCATGCGGTTGGGTTGTTCATCACATATCGGACGAAAACCTCGTACCCTGTGCCGATCGACATTAACAAAATGAGCCAGGCAAATGACTTGCCGAACCACGCGGAAAGATTATCCGCGAACCGTATAAATGATACCATATTAACCCCATGCCTCGCATAGAAGCCCCGGCACGCTGGGTGCCGGGGCCTGTTTAATTCTCTGATCTACACGTTCAGAGTTTGATTTTGCCGGGGAAGTAATGCTCGTACGCTAGGCCGTAGTCAGGTGCGTTCATCAACTCGTAGTACGAAACGCGGCTTACCCAGTCGCGCTGACTATCAAGACATTTCTTCATGAAAGGATCCGCTTCCAGCTCAGGGATCAGTTCGTCCCATGCCTTTAGCTGTGCATCCAGAATCTCTTTGGATGTGCGACGCACTGTAACGCCAGCGTCATTTTGCAAGAATTGTAGATCCGCAGAATAACGGTCCATCGCCTTGGCCGTGTTCGCTGTTGATGCAGCTTCGACACCATACTTCAGGATCGCCTGAATGTCTGGATCCAGATCCTCAAGGAATGCTTTCGAGAACAGGAATTCAAAGCTTTCTGACGCCTGGTGATACGAAGACAGGTAGTAGTTCTTTGCGACGTCCTGAGCACCAAAGTCCTTGTCCGATGACGGGTTGTTAAATTCGAACGCATCAATCACGCCACGTTCCATCGCAGGCACGATTTCACCACCGGGCAGCTGAGCAACCGACATACCAAGCTTGGCCATCAAGTCGGCGGCCAGGCCCACTGTGCGGTACTTGAAACCCTGGAGATCGGCGACAGTGTTTACCTCTTGCTTGAACCAACCGAAAGGTTGCGCGAACATCGGGAAGCCCATGTACCCGACGACATCCAGACCCATGATATCTTGGGTCAGTTCGTTATAAAGCGCTTGGCCACCGCCCTGATAGAACCATGACAGCATCGTAGTGGCAGAACCGCCGAAAACCGGGCCGGTGCCGAACAGCGACGCGGCCTTGTTCTTGCCGTACCAGTAAACTGGCACAGAGTGCGCAGCGTCAATCAGGCCATCATTCACGGCGTCAAGCACTTGGAACGCAGCAACAACTGCGCCAGCTGGCAGCACATCAACTTTTACGCGTCCACCCGACATCTCTTCGACACGGGTTGCATAATCACGAGCAAAATCCTGCCAGATGTTGGCATCATTCCAAGATGTCTGCATTTTGATCACAAGTGGCGCTTGCGCGAGAACGGCCGGAGCTGCCAGCATAGCGCCGGTGGCGGCACCGCCTGCAACAACGGATTTCGTCATAAACGAACGCCGGTTCAGGTTCTTCGTATCTTTCATATTTTCTCCTCCCAGAGTGATCGCTAGGGCATATTATCTCAAATCCGGAGTGTGCTGGCGATCTAACGTGGCATCCTAACTATTTCGATCTGATTGGCAAGCACCTCGAACGTTGTAATCTTAGTGTCCGACACAATCCACTCAAGTAATTCAGTAGCTTAGCCTTATTTTTAACATCAGAATCGAGGTTTTGGCAGTCAGAATTTAATAGCTAGGCCGTTGCAAAACCGGTCTCAAGTGCCGTGGCGTCACTTCAGGCGTGGAAAGCCGCGTGGACAACTCCGCACATATCTTGGTTTTCCTCGGAAAAACCCACGAATCGGCTGAACTGGCCCCATCTCCATGACGTCACCATCTGGTGGCGCTACAAGATAACATCCGGTACCTTCGCCACCATACGTTATGTCATCCCTAGAAGGTCGGCGTGTGTTCAAGACCTATGCTGACGGTAATTCAGCCCCCTGCCCCTTTTTGCATTATTATTTTTCCTCCAACGCCTCCAGAAAGGCTTCGATTCCCCTCTGCAAGCGCTGCTTGCTAAGGGCCGAAAAATCCCGCGGGAACTGTATATCGATGCGCCCGTCCAACGCCGTCACCCGCATTTCTCCCTCAGACAATCCCAATCGCAAGGATGTCTTAGATACCGATTTACCCGCAGATTTAGCGGGCGGCCCTCGGGCTTTTAATCGCGGTCTTGGGTAGTGAAATACAGGCTTTAATCGTTGAGCCGATGCGTGTGGTAAGAACAGCGCAGGTTGGCTCTATATCTACCCCCACCCCGACAAAAATAGAACCCAGTGCAAAAAGAATGCCACGGCAAGGGCAGGGCCAAAAGGAATGTTCGCGCCTGAATCGCCGCGTCTGATCAAGGCAACGGCGATCCCCGCGAGGGAAGAGAACAGAATGATAGTAGGCAGCGCTTGCCATCCCAACCATGCACCTGATGCCGCAAGCAGTTTCGCGTCACCTAGCCCCAAGGCATCAATTTTGCGCACCCTAAAATAAGCGTCCCCAATCGCCCAAAAAAATGCAAATCCCGCTATTGCGCCGATCACCTGATCGACTGGAACCGCCCCGTCCCTCCATCCCGCAAGTACTAAGCCCCATACGATCAACGGCAGCGTTCCGACATCGGGTAAACGAAAGCTCTGCCAGTCTGTAACACCTAGCCAGATCAGTACGGCGATCAGGGCTGGTGTAGCGAAGACATCAAGGTTTGTCGGGTGCGATTGGGTAAAAAGAAACGAAACTTGATCCAAACCAAAGCCCATCGTTAAGCCACGTGAAGACAGCACAGAACCGCAAGCCTTTGCACCTGACACCACCCTTTAGTGATTAACTTAAATTAACTTTAATGTTTGGGCAATTTCTTTGAAACTTATCGACGACCCCAACCGTTCCTATGTCGTATGCAAGGCACCACCTCGTCACCGCTTATTTGGTGAAGGCGGATAGCATTTTGCATAATCAAAGACCCAATGTGGAGGAAGTTTTATGTTAAATAATAAGAAAAAGGCGCTTGTCAGCGCGGGGGCCGTTTTGGCCACGGTGTGCGCCACGACAGCGTGGGCGTCTTCGCACCGCGAAGCACCCGGCATCACAGCAATGCCAAAAGTGGATGCCACAGATTTTTATATGTTTCGGAGCTATGAAACAGGCAAAGAAGATACAGTAACTTTCATTGCAAACTATCAGCCGTTGCAGGCCCCTTACGGTGGACCCAACTATTTCACGATGGATTCCGACGCTGTTTACGAAATTCACGTAGACAATGACGGCGATGCGATGGAAGACATCACGTTTCAATTCCAATTTAAAAATACTCTCGCTAATTCAGGCAAAGGCATAGCGCTGAAGGTCGGTGGTGTGGATGTTGCGATCCCTCTGCGTCAGGCCGGTACAATTGGTGCAGGTAATACCGCAGCCCAAAATGAATTTGAAAGCTACACAGTACGTAAGATCAATGGCGACCGCCGTTCGGGCTATGCCGCGAGTGCGCTGCTAACAAATAAAAGTGGTGGTGGCACGACGTTCAACAAACCAATCGACAACATTGGTAAGAAGACCATCGCTGATTATGCGACCTACGCTGACGGTTTTGTCAGCGAGACAACGATCCCTGATTGTGCAGCGCCAGGTCGCGTTTTTGTCGGCCAACGCGCAGAAGCGTTTGCTGTTAACCTTGGTGAGATCTTTGACCTCGTAAACTTGGTACCAATTCAAGGTGCCGACAATCCAGCTTACCCTCAGTATAATGCATCATCGCCGTTCTCGGGCGGTATTACCCAAGACCGTGCCAACGATGATCTAATTGGTAAATTCAACGTCACATCCTTGGCCATCGAAGTGCCGATTTCCTGTCTGACAGGGGCTGGTAATGGTGTGATCGGTGCTTGGACTACGGCAAGCCTGCCTCAGGCTCGTCTGCTAGATCCGAGCCCCACCTATGAAGGGACTGATGTCAACGGCGGTGCCTATGTGCAGGTTGCACGTTTGTCTGCACCGTTGGTGAACGAGGTTGTCATCGGCTTGCCTGACAAAGATCTGTTTAACGCCGCCGAACCGACCCAAGATGGTGCACTTGCGCCTTACGTTACCAACCCAACACTGCCCGAACTTGTCGAGCTGCTGTTCGGCGGTGTGGCTGGACTACCCGCAGAGCTTGCGCCAAACAACTTCCCACGTAACGACCTTGTCGCAGCGTTCTTGACCGGTTTCCCAGGCTTCAACCAGCAGGCAAAGGTAACGGGGTCTGAAATGATGCGTCTCAATACCGGCGTTGCAGCAACCCCTCTTGCTAAGCAGAATGTCTTTGGATTGGTTGCAGAAGATCTTGCCGGATTTCCGAACGGACGTCGCCCGGCGGACGATACTGTAGACATAGCTTTGCGCGTTGTAATGGGCCGTTTGTGTCACCCAGTACCACTGGGCCAAGAGCTGAGCGGTGATCCGAAAGCCGTTGACAACATCAATCTTGGGCTTTGTGCCCCAGCAGATGCGCCCGTCGGCACAGCCGCATTCACAGATGGTGCTCCAATCAAACCAACAGATCTTCGCGCGACGTTCCCCTACCTGAATACGCCGCTCGCTGGCTCGCCAAACTAAGTGGAGGATCGTATGACACTCACCATAAAACAGATGTTTACGCGTAAAGGTAAGCTGATCGCAGGAACGTCCTTGCTATTGTTTGTGGCTGCTTGTGGGGGCAGCAGCGGACTTTCGGGGATCAACACCTTGGGTGCGGCTTTCGTGAAAGCGTTCCAAACCAACGCCAATGGTACAGCTTTGGCTGATCCTGCTTCTGCAGGGTTGGTCGTAAACCCGAATATCGATCCGTTTAACGTTTAAACGTTAACGATTACCGTTCAGGCAAACAACTACGGGGGTGCAAATGTTCATTCATTTGCACCCCTTTCTACATCTGCGGTATTGCCGGTACCGTATTGAGCGGCACGCCGTAGGCCCGGCGTGTCACAACGACACTTCGGCCGGCAAAGCTTTCTAGACGCGCTATTCTGCTGTGTAGGTTAACGGTGATATCATCGACTTCGGCAAAGATATCGATGTCGAAATTCTGCGAGGTGAACCCGGCCAGGGCGGGCTGCACAGCACCTACGCGGTCAAGGTCTTGGGGGGTTAAAAGCCCGGCACTTTTCCGCATGCTTTCAAGCCGCAGGGCAGCAGATCCGTTATTGAGCACCGCGCGCAAAAGCAACGGCGCGGCAGTATTCAGATTAATCGTCGCCGTTGCGGGCAAAAAATCCACATACGGCGAAAGCGCATTGACTGTTTCGGGTGAAATGCTGCGCAGATCTGACAAGTTTTTTAGACCCGGACGCCCGGCAATTTCAGTCGCGATCCGTGCGCCATCTGCACGGCTGATCTCAAGCTCGGCCAACACGCGCAACAGCGCTTCAACTTCGACCTGCGCCCCACCGGCAAGGCGTGTGAGGTTCAGCTTGGCCTGCGCATCTCGGATTGTGACAGAAAATCGTCCCGTTGAAAGACCGGCCTCTTGCTGGGCGACCTGCGCCCAAGGCTCTGCGTAGTTATCTGTATCGGGGGCGTTTATCATGTCACGCCGTAGCGCAGTCACTGCACTCGCCTCGGCCCCTCTGGCCAATGCGTCTGCGGCAGTTGCCGCCGCCATCGACTGCGCACGCCGCAACGACACGTCTTGCGAGGTCAGCATCAAGAACACCACGATGGACGCGATCGACAGGATAACCAACACGTTTATTAAGACGACACCTCCGTCGCAGTCGCGCTTCATTCCGCCGCCCCTGCCGGCACATCGACAAGTCGGCTAATCGTGCCTTCGCGTAGATCCAGTTGCAGTTCGACGGCCTTTAGCGTGGGTATCAGACCTAGCGACTGTGTCTGTTCGATCGGCCAGCTTTCATGCCACGTGCCCGCAGAATCCAGCGACCTCAGCCGGATGGAGTTTACCCCGTCGATCATCTGCTGGGCAAAATTTCTGCGTGACAGGCTGCGCAGGAAAACATTTGACCGTGCCTGATAGGATAACAGACCTGTGCCCGCCCTATTCATAGTTACACCGTTCTCATCCTGCCTCACGCTGCCAGAATCCGATTCCTGCAAATCCCGGCTGAAAACCACTAGCGCGCGATCAATTTGGCCCAAACGTTCCAAGCGCCCTTGCGTGCCGGACTGCACCCGCAGAATGTTATCAAGCATCGTAAAGCCTGACAGACCGATCAGGGAAAACAATGCAAGCGCGACAAGTACCTCGACAAGCGTCAGGCCCGCCTCTGTGTCGCGGTGCGCCTGCTGGGTCATGCCGAGGCGGACCCGATCATCGTGATAGCGCCGGCTCCCACATTCAGCACCGCAAGACCACGGCTGCACAGGCCCGATTTGTTGAACTTATATGGTCCTAGCACACCGGAAAAGCCCTTGCCGCGGGTCAAGCCGCTGGCGGTCTGTTCCTGAATCCGGCCCAAAAGCCGCGCTGTCTCGACGCCATCAAAGGCGACCCCCGCGAGGATGCCGGGGCTTGACCCGTGCGCCTCTTGATAAGCGACGGCAAAGGGTTCGAAGGCAAGCGGGTCCGGGGCGGCGTACCAAGCGTCTCGGAGAGCCGGCAAATTACCTGGGTCGCGCGATGACCACTGTGTTGAGCCTAAAACTTGGGTTTTGCCCCGAAACGCCGATGCCAAAGCTTCTAATTCCGCACCTGCGCCGGGCAGATACACGGCCTTAGGCAGGGTGCCCCCATTTGCCTTTGTCAACTTCGCAAGCGCGATTGCTGGATCGGTTTCGGTGATCGGTGGCAACACGGTTTGCCCTGTCCCTTTGCCAACAAGCAATGCGGCCTCGGCAGAGCGTGCGCCAAATGCGCCGGTGAGCACAACCACGCCGACAGTATTCAAACCGCGTCTGGCGGCAAACGTCAGCACCGCACGCGCAGATTGTTCCGGCGTGACGCCCAGCACGAACACGCCACCGCCCGCGACGTTGACATCGTTCGACAGGGTCAAGACGGCCACGTTAGAACCAACCGCTTGGGCCACCGCAGCAACCTGCGCCCCGAAAAGCGGGCCGACAATCATGCGCGCGCCCGCTGCAACGGCTAGCCGGGCCGCAGTGGCGGCGGTTTCGGGCGTATCTCCTGAATCAAAAAACGCCATCTCGCCAGTATCGCTCAGAGTGTTGCCGCCAAGGGTTGCAGCATTGCGCATGATCTGCCCTAGTTGCGGCGAACGGCCAGACACCGGTGCCAAAAGGGCGGCCCTTCCCGGCCCCTCGCTTTTGGCCGGCTTACCCTCAAGGACGCTGCCCAACCCTGTGGCAGAACATGCAGAAAGAAACGAAGCAGATGCTGCCAACCCAGAGAGAAATACCCGTCGGTCGCGTCGCACGGCGACCCGAGCGGGGACGTCAGATTGTATGGATGATCGGGTTGTCATTGGTGGCACTCCTGTTTTTTGGGGCGACGGCGATGTTGAACGTACCCGCCGCCACTATGGCACGGATGGCGGGGATGCCACCACAGGTGCGCACGGTGTCGGGCAGCCTGTGGTCGGGTCGCGCGTTGTTGGACGGGGGTTTGGTGCTGACCTGGCAAGGAACATGGCGCAGCCTGTTGCGCGGGCAGATCGGCGGCGACTTGAATCTGGCCGGACAGCATACGTTGTTGCAGGCGCATGGTTTCGCCAGCCCTTGGCGGATTGGCCTTAGCAATGTGTCCGGGCGCGGCGGTGCTGACCTGCTGGCGTTGGTGCCGGGAGCGTCGCCCTGTGACGGGCAGGCGGTTGTCGATATAAAACGCATAACATGGTCGCGACACCAGGTAACCAGCCAGGGCCGGGTACAAATTAGCGAAAGTATCTGCCAAGCTGCGGGACGAACGGCGCTTAAAACCGCTCCACTTGATCTGGTTCTCACCAGCGAGGGCATCGAGGGCGTCGCAACCTTGACAACGAATGACGCCGCCAAATTGGAAATGGGCCAAGCGCGCCTTGGCCCTGACGGATGGATCAAACTGAGGATTGAGCCCGCTGCGGCGCAAATGATACCCGGCCTGCCCGACAGCGCGCCCACACTGCTCGAGTTTCAGTTGAACTAACTGCGTCAACCACATCAAATCACCAGATTGTTCAGATTTACGATGGGCAGCAGAATGGACAGCACCAACAGCATCACCACCCCCCCCATCAATAAAAGCACAGCGGGTTCGACCAAAGCCACTAGGGCTGACACCAAGGCATCAAGATCGCGCGCCTGATCCGCAGCCGCACGCGTCAGGCTCGCGCCCAAGGTGCCACCCGCTTCGCCGCTGGCCACCATCGCGACCAGCAAGGGCGGAAAAACCGCCGCTTGATGCATCGCCTTTGACAGCGCCGTGCCTTCGCGAACCCGTGCGCCCACGGCCTGCGCCTTGGCTCGGATATAGCGGTTGCCAATTGTGTCTCCTGCGGCTTCCAACGCTTCTGAAAGCGGCACACGGCTAACCGTTAAAGTTGCCAACGTACCGGCAAACTGCGTCGCGTTGGATTTCAAAACGAAATGTCGCATAGGCCAAGCTTGCGCTGTCCATTGATCAAACCGCATGCGTGCACTTGGGCGTTTAAGCAGCCATGCCCCTAACGCGATCAATCCAAGGACGGTACCCAGCACAATCAGACCGTAATTCGCGACAAAGTCACTGACCGCGATCAAGCTGCGGGTCAAAAACGGCAGTTCGGCACCGCGAGAGGTAAAAACTTTGACGATGTCGGGCACCACATAGACCAGCAGCGCGACGATCACCCCCAAAGACACCAGCGCCAAGATCGCCGGATATAGCAAGGCAAGCTGCACTGTCTGGCGGTTCTTTGACCGGGTCTCAACAAAATCGGCCAGATGATCCATTACGCCGCCCAACCGGCCCGACGTTTCTCCGGCTTTGACCGATGCGCGGTAGAACGCCCCAAAGATATGGGGATGTGCATCAAGTGCAGGAGCAAGCCCCTGCCCGTCCAACACATCGGCCCGCAACGTCAACATCAATGCGGCAACTTTTGCATTGCTGGCCTGATCCGCAACGGTCTTTAGCGCATCTTCAATGCGGACCCCTGCCCCGATCAACGTCGCCAGCTGCCGCGTAACCACCGTCAACGCTCTGCCTCCGATGCTTTTGCTGCGCCCGCTGGCAAATACCGACGCGCCAGCAAGCCCCTTGCGCGTCGGTTCGACGGAAATCGGCAACAGTGCGCGTGCGCGCAATTCTTGCCGCGCAGCACTTGCGCTTGATGCTTCGATCAGACCGCTGCTACCGGCCCCCGATTTATCAACCGCCTTATAGGAAAACGCTGCCATATCTTAGGCCATATCCGGTATCACAAGGTCATCGCGGACAGCACGGGCGACTTCCTCGACCGTGGTCTTGCCTTGACGAAGCTTATCAACACCATCCGCCAGAATACCGGGCCCCTTAGCGCGGGCACGATCTTGCAAGTTTGCCTCTGATGCGCCCTCGTGGATCAACTTTTCAAGCTCTCGATCAATTTCGATGATTTCGTAGATCGGCAAGCGGCCCTTGAAGCCCTGATTTTGGCAGGCGTCGCATCCTACTCCACGCTGGACTTTTTCGCCCGCCGCAATCGCCCCCGACAATAGCGCGCTTTCGCTTTCAGTGATGATGTGCGGTGCCGCGCAATCTGGGCAGACGCGACGCACCAAGCGTTGCGCAACCAACCCCCGCAGCATTGGGGCCAACAAAAAGCGTTCCACCCCCATCTCTACTAATCTTGACACCGCGCCGATAGCCGTATTGGTGTGAAGTGTCGAAAGAACAAGGTGGCCGGTCATCGCGCTTTCAACCGCGATTTGTGCGGTTTCGCGGTCGCGGATTTCACCAACCATGACGACATCTGGATCTTGCCGCAAAATCGCCCGTAGGCCGCGCGCGAATGTCAGGCCGGTTTTGGTGTTGACTTGCATCTGTCCCACACCATCCATCGAATATTCGATCGGATCTTCAACAGTCATAATATTCCGAGATCGGTCGTTCAGCCGCCCAAGTGCTGCATATAGCGACGTGGTTTTGCCGGACCCTGTCGGCCCCGTCACCAGCAATAATCCATCCGGCCTGGCAAGGATGCGTTCAAAGGTTTCGCGATCACGTATGCTCATCCCCAGATGGCTTATGCCGCGTTGGGTCTGGCTTCGGTCCAACAGCCGCAGCACAACCCGCTCACCAAACTGCGACGGGATGGTAGATACCCGTACATCAAGGTCATACCCCCCGACGCGCAGGCTGACGCGCCCGTCTTGGGGTTGCCGCTTTTCCGCGATATCCAGTTTGCCCATTACTTTGATCCGGCTGACCAGAAGCCCTGCCAAGGCGCGCTTGGGTTCGATCACCTCGCGCAGCACACCATCAACGCGAAAACGGACGATCAAGCGGCGTTCTTCCGTTTCGATATGGACGTCTGACGCGCCTTCCTTAACGGCCTCAAGCAGTAGCGCATTGATCAGCCGAACGACCGGGGCATCGTCATTTTGGTCCAGCAGATCATCAACGGCTGCGGCTGTGTCGGCAAGCGCATTCAGGTCATCCCCCGCGGCGGCTTCTGCGGCCTCGGACGCGCTGTCACGGTAAATTCGGCCTAATGCGGCCTCAAAATCTTCGGCTTCGATCGGTACAAAGACAATAGGTTGGTCAGCCCTGCGCTGCGCCTCCATCAGCACGTCGACAGAGGCACCGGGGCGAAAGTGGCAGCCCAACGGGCCACCGGGTGTATCGGCCATCAAAATAACGCCGTTCGACTTGGCAAAACCATAGCCTAGGCGCGGAAAAGATGGCGCGTCATCAAGGCTCATTTCGCATTCTCCAAGGTTAGGCGTGCGGCCACGATGCCGGGTGCGGTTCTGCGGTCCAACTCAATCGCGACAAGGGCGATAGCCGCGTCGGTTTCCATCGCGGCGACCCAATTGATAACTGCATCATAGGGTGCATCATCCAGCGAGACACGTACAACCGCGCCTTCTGGCTCAAGTCGCCGCACAAGCACCCCGGCAAGTTCAGCACTTTCTGTAATGCGGGTGGCCAGTGGCGTGGTGACAACCGCGACGGATTCTACTTCAGCGGGCTGGTTTCCCTGATTTTCCGCCGCTTCAATTAGGGTCTGATATCCCCTAATTTCAGCGCGTGCCGCCATTCGTGCTTCATTCAGCGGCATCCAGACAAAACGATATCCCGCGAACAGGACCACCAGCGGCAGTGCGGCAAGCACCAACATTTTTTCTCGGCGCGACAAACCGTGAAACGCGTTCATTCTGGTCCCCCCTTCGTCACAACAAATTCAGCTTCCGCCCCCCCGGCTGAGGCCGTAGCAGCTCCGCTGGTCACACCAAACCCGCCCGCGCGTAGCAAACGTTCAGCCTGTTGGAGATCGTCCAGCCCCGGCACTTCAACCAAGATCGTGAGCCGCGCGGGGTTGTCGGCAAAAGTTAGACGGCGAAAAGTTATCTGGCTATCGGCCTCGAGCAAGGCCGCAGACATATCTCCAAGTATCGGCAGGAATGCACTGCCTTTCGGCGGGGACGCGACGGGGGAAAATCGGCGCAAGATAGGTTGCACATCCGGGGTGACAATCAGGCCAGGAAGCAATGTATCAATTGCGGCCTGCGCCGCTGCGTGTTCACGATCCGCAATCCGGGTCAACGCAACTGTATCTGCAATCATTATACCAAGATGCCCGATCAGCCCGACGCCGACGATTATCGCTGCGCGCTTTAAGTACCGTGACCAATCCGCGGCCTTGTGGGCAAACGCGCCTTGCCGCAGATCAACGCTTAGGTCTTTGGCGTCAGGTTTAGGGGGGGTCGGATCGTAAGAACTTGCAACGATGATATCAGGCAAAGCATCGCCATAACTTTTGATCTGCGGTTTGACTGCCTGTTGCCAAATAAGGGGCAACATGGCCGCGTCTACGACAAACCCCGTGCCGTCCGATACGCGCACCAATGCGCGGCTCCCACTGAGCCATATTGCCCAAACGAGGGTTTGATCGACACTGACGGGTGTGGGTAGCGCGAATATCTCAGGTAGGACAGGACTATCGCCGGCATTCACTGCGGCCTGCATGACGTTTCGATCCACGACCGCAGCGAGCACCTGATCAGGTTTATCCAGTGCCCGGCAAAACGCGATGTGAATATCCTCAAGCGGTGCGCTTATCCGATCCTCAAGCGCGAACGGCAACGCAGCACGCTTGGCGCGTATACCGCGCAACGGCAAAACAGTGGCCATCAGGGAGACTTGCTCTCCGGGTAAAATCAACGGCGAGACCTGTAAGGATTCGGCCAGTGCATCGCACAATGAAATCGCGAAATCTGATCGATGGTCCGGTGAAAATCGAGAGCTTTGAAACACGTCTTTTGAACCCACCCGATCTGGGTCGATTTCAGCGGTTTGCTGCTCGTTTATGTGCACCTTTTGCAAGGTTTCATCATTGTGCGAGGGTCGATTTTTCAATAGAATTCCTTCATTGTGACCCAATAAAATAGGTACGTTTTAAAATGATAGAGAGTTTCGGCAAGGGTGCAATATCGATGAGGAAACTTTACCTTGCGGTATTAAGAAAGCGGGTTGTGGGCCATTCAAAGCGCCACCCGGAATCTGGCGTCACACTAATCGAAATGATGGTGGTGTTGGTTATTATTGCGTTGGTCGCCGCGATGATTGTTCCCAATGTTATTGGCCGCCCCAACGAGGCGCGTGTTGCCGTCGCGAAAACCGACATCCGGGCCATTTCAAGCGCGCTTGAGCTTTACCGTCTGGACAACCGGACCTATCCCACAACATCGCAAGGTCTTGGCGCACTGGTGCGAAGACCAACATCCCCGCCCGAACCCTCCAATTGGGTGCAGGGGGGTTATTTGCCAGAAGATCCGACTGACCCGTGGGGCAACGCATATCTTTATCGGTCCCCGGGCACCACATCGAATTTCGATCTGATATCGCTTGGTGCCGACGGGGCAATCGGCGGCGACGGAGTAGATGCCGATATTGCGAACACAAGCGCACCGATAGACGGATGAACGACATAGGCACTGTAAAACGAGGGTCGGCTAAGCGCCGCAAAGACGCCGGGATGACCCTTGTTGAAATATTGGTCGTGCTGGCCATTATCGGCGTTATGGCCTCTGTCTTGGGGCTTAGCGTTTCTGGCGGTGCGCGCAATGCAGACATTATCGAGCGGGAAGCAACGCTGTTATCCGTCAGGCTGGAGCGTGCTGCCGATAGTGCCGCGCTGAACGGAACGCCGGCAGGGTTTGCATGGGACGCTAAAGGCTATTCCTTTGTCAGTTTGCAAGATGGTGCTTGGGCAGCGCATCCCGACGGCATCCTCGCTGCGCCACATCTGTTGGGCGGGGCTGCGGCGCTATCCGTGTTCGGGCAACCGCGCGGCCAGTATCTAATTCGGTCAGATATGCTGCCGTCGGTGACGAACCCTGCCACCAACAGCCCTGTCCCGTTGCAGATTGCCATCGCCGGATCGAAAGACACCTGGGAGGTGGTTTTCGATGGCGTGTCAGCCCGGGCACAACAAAAACCGGATAGACCCCAACCATGACCTCCGCAGCGAACAGTAACGACGCTGGATTTACCCTACTCGAGGTCTTGGTCGCGTTGGCGGTGCTTGCCGTCGGAGCAGTATCTCTTTTGACCGCGACCCAAACTCATGTCAGTCGGATATCGGATATTGAAAACCGCACTGTGGCAAGATGGGTAGCTGACAATCGGTTGGTCGCGTTGCGTATCGATATGCAACAGCCGGATGTCGTAGATATGCTGGGGCAACGATGGGGCGTCGTTGTCTCACGCACGGAAACAGAAGACCCCGATCTGCAAAGGGTTGATATAGCGGTGGCTTTGTCATCCAATACTCGTGATCTATTCAAGCTGACAGGGTTCATCGACAAAGCTGTCAACGGTTTGCAGGTTCCACAATGAAATCTCCGGTCCGCTATTTGACGCCCGTTTTTGCGCTATGCGTCACCGCATCGCTTGGTATTGCGGCGGGGCCGGTGTTCTGGCACGTCATGGGTCAAACGTCCGACAAAACCGCTGAAGTTACTTTTGCTGTCAAATCGACGTCTGTCGCCCCTGCGTCGGTTGATCTGGTATCAGCAGTCGCTTTGGCTCCTTTTGGCAGCGCCGAACAAAAACAGCAAACGCCTCAGACCCCAGAGGTGACAACGCTTGACCTGGCGTTGCGCGGTATCTTGCTGCAAACTGACCCGTCGCTTTCTTTTGCACTGATATCGACAGACGGCAATACATTGCGATATAGAACTGGCGACAGCATCGCTGGCAAGGCAGTACTGATAGAAATAGATGACCGGCATGTCGTTTTGGACGTTAACGGGACGCGACAAATTTTGGGTTTTCCGAATGCAGATATGGCTGACCTTTCCGTCGCTCAGACTCCAGCGGAGCCTACGGCCCTTAGCAACCTAGATCGCTTGCAGGCAGCGCTTTCAGTCGGCTCTGGTTCCATTGAAATTAAAGATCCACCGCCGCCACAGACCACAGAAGACTACATCAGCATGTGGCGCGAACGCATCATTCGCAATCCCAATCAGGTTTTAGGTGAAATTGGTCTGCTGGCGACCGAGAAAGGCTATATCGTTGACGAAACTCACGATCCAGGCGTAAAACTTGCCGGCCTCAAGGCAGGCGACCGTGTTGCAAGAGTAAATGGGCAGACAGTGGGAAACATAGAAAAAGATCGCAAATTTTTTGACGAAGTCGCAGCCTCGGGTGTGGCCCGACTGGAAGTTGTTAGAGATGATAAGACGTTCGTCTTGTCTTTCCCTTTACGATGAGTAACCGTCTACCTTCCCTGCTTGTGCTTCTCGTCATCGGTGCAATCGGCTTGGGGCGCCCCCAAATGGCACTGGCGCAAGAGACGTTTGTGATCAATCTGCGCGGGGCTGAAATCAGCCTGCTGGCTGAACAGGTATCAGACATCACCGGACGCACCCTTGTTCTAGATCCGAACTTGACCGGCGAAGTGACCGTTGTTTCAAAACAGCCGCTTGATAGCGAAGGGGTCTGGGCCCTGTTCCAGTCAATTCTGCGGGTTCGTGGGTTTGCAGCCGTTGAAACAGGTTCAGTCTGGCAGATCGTTCCCGAACTTGACGCACGGACCAAAGGCAGCCCTAAAAAGCTCGACATCCCCGGTAGTCAGGACGTTGTGACCCGCTTGTTGCGGTTGAATCGTTTGCCATCCGCCGAAGCTGTGCGGGTTTTGCGGCCGTTGATCGACGAGGCTGGTTACATCGAAGCGATTGAAGACCCGAACGCCATCGTTATCACCGACACGCTGGCGAACGTAGATCGCATCGTGGCCATTGCTACCACTTTTGATGGTGAGGCTGAAATGGACGCAGAGGTTATACGTTTCACCTACGCCGAAGCCGGCACTGTAGCGACCGCAATTTCCGAAGTGCTTGGGGCGGCTGGTACAGGGGCCAGACTGTCGGTTGATGCCAGTTCGAATGTGCTGCTGGTGCGCGGCACCCAGCGTGACATATCGCAAATCAGAAGCTTGGCGCGAGCCATGGATACATCACCGCGGGTCGCACAAAGCGAGACTGTAAGCACCTCAATCTATCGGCTCCAATTTGGTGAAGCGTCCATTGTCGCCGATCTGGTTCGAAACACCCTGACAGGTTCAACAGATTTAACAAATCCGGTTGCCGCCAGCGTGGGCGAAGACCCGGCCAACCCAGATACGAAAATTTTTGCAGTTGGGCCCGAAGCCGCCCCAATCTCACCTGTGTCTGTACAGGCCTCGATCGAGACGAATTCGGTAATTGTGCGCGGCACGCAACGACAGCTTTCCGAAGTGTCGCAGTTGATCAAGGCACTGGATGTACGGCGACCCCAGGTGATGATCGAAGCAGCAATAGTGGAAGTATCTGGCGACATCGCTGAACGGTTGGGTGTGCAGCTTGGCATCGGCGAAAATTCACAAACCGGGGGCATTGCCGCTACGTCTTTTGGCAATGGGGGTGGCGCTCTCCAGAACATTCTGGTCGCGTTGGGCCAAAGCAATGCTGCTGCACTTTCAACGGGCCTCTCCGTCGGGCTGGCATCAGATAATTTCGGCGCACTAATTCAGGCCCTAAACACGTCAACAAGCGCTAATCTACTCTCGACCCCTTCTGTGACGACCATGGATAACCAATCCGCCACGATCGTCGTTGGCCAAAATGTACCCTTCCGGACGGGGCGTGTAACAACAGATGGTGGGAACGTAACCGAAGTGATCAAACGCGAAGACGTCGGTATCACCATGGTTGTTAAGCCACGCATAACTGCTGGTGGAGTCGTGCAGCTTGAGATCGAACAGGAAGTGTCATCTCTTACCAATCAGGCCGTTACGGGAGCAGCCGACCTTGTGACCAACCGGCGCGTCATCAATACCACGGTTCTGGCCGAAAACGGCGGTACCGTGGTTCTTGGCGGCCTTATCACCGATGACCGGCTGCAAAGTAATCAAAAAGTACCGTTACTGGGGGACGTTCCAGTTGTTGGTCATCTTTTCAAAAGCCGCAGCGACAGCCGCAACAAACGTACGCTGTTTGTCTTTTTGCGCCCAACGATCATGCTGACCCGTGCCGATCTGGAAAAAGCTGCCGAAACGCGCTACCGCCGTGCCCAAAGCGCCGAAACCGCAGTTCAACCCCGGAGCATCTTGAAGCAGGAAAAAGTCAGGAAGCTGCCGCTTGAGATTGACGGACTTTACTGAGTGTAATCGGCGGAGCAATTCCCCGCCACGGTGGCGATGACAGTATATGTGCGTAAATGGTCAGTTCTGAGAAGCTGCGCCGCAGCGCTTGAGGACGGATCAAGGCCGGGATTGCATCCGACCCATGGGCGCACGCGCAGCATATAGATCTCGTTCAGGCAGTCCGAAGCCAGAATGGGCAGGTCGGAGTATCGTGTTGCTTTGGCTGTTAACCCTCCAGAAACGGGATCGGTACACCAAATGTTGTGGCGAGAAGCACGAAGTTCAGACCGAGCACGGCGGCTGCTCCGGCAAACGACAGCAGGCGGACGACCGGCCCGTTTGCGTATGATCCCATGACATCCCGTCGGGAAGTGAAGATGATCAGCGCGATCATTGGCACCGGCAGTGCGATCGACAGAACGACCTGGGACATTACCAGGGCGTCGGTGGCGTTGTAGCCCATGGCCACCACGCCAAAGGCGGGCAGCATCGTGAGCAACCTGCGCACCCAAATTGGCACGCGGAAACGCAGGAAACCCTGCATGATCATCTGCCCCGCCATGGTGCCAACAACCGAGCTGGATATCCCGGAGGTGATGAGCGAAACCAGAAAGACAGACGCGGCCGCCGTGCCAAGTAGCGGCGTGAGCAGGACGTAGGCGGTCTCGATCTCAGCGACGCCGCTGTTGCCCTGATTGAATGCGCTCGCCGCCATGATTACCATGGCCATGTTCACCCCGCCTGCGACCGCGAGCGCTACGACGACCTCAATGTTGGAATATCGCAGCACTCTGCGGCGGTCGCCATCGTGGCGTATCGCGACACGGTTCTGGGTCAGCCCTGAATGCAGAAAAATCGCGTGTGGCATCACGGTCGCGCCGATGATGCCGACCGCGATGGCCAGTGCGGAGCCTTCCGGCAACACTGGGGTAACGAGACCCCTTGCGGCCGAGCCCCAATCTACCGGTGCAATCAGCAGCTCGACAAGGTAGCTAAGCCCGATGATGGCGACCATCGTGCCAATGATAAGCTCCATCGGGCGAAACCCGTAGCGCTCGAAAATCAAAATGCCGTAGGTGACGACCGCCGTCACCGCCATGCCCCAGATGAGAGGCAGGGCGAATAGCAGCGAAAGACCGATGGCACCGCCAAGGAACTCGGCAAGATCCGTGGCCATGGCCGCGACCTCACTGACCGCCCACATCCCCCAGACCACAGGCTTTGGGAACTTGTCGCGCGACAGTTCGGCCAAATTCTTTCCGGTCACAATACCCAAACGCGCCGACAGCGCCTGGAAGAGCATCGCGATGAGGTTGGCCATCAGCACGACCCAAAGCAGCCGATATCCGTATCCCGCCCCGGCTTGGATGTTGGTGGCATAGTTGCCCGGGTCCATATACGCGATTGACGCAATGACCGCAGGGCCCACAAACAGGAATCGACTGAACAGACTCCGACGCTCTCCGGAGAGGACATCGGTCATGCTTTGTTTGGTACGTTCGCTACTTGTCATCGCTGGCCCTATGCTTTCACCGCAAGATATAGCCATGGCTAATTTTATGGCAAGAGGGTTAATTGCCGTTATCAAGGGGGTTAATGAGCGGTTGGTTTTTTTAGGAGGAGATATTAACCTTGGCTTCAAAGTGTGACTGTGATGACTAACCCGCAACGATTCACGTTTCAAAATCCGGAGAGGCTTGATGACCGACCCTAAGGCATCTGCAATACAGGTCCCGCCCGCCGAGCAAGCCGGGAGATTCGCGCGTGCGCGAGAGGTTCAATCACGCGCTCTTTTGGAAGACTACGTCGAGCTGATAGGCGATCTCATCACCGCGCATGGTGAAGCACGAGTTGCTGACATCGCAGAACGGATGGGGGTGGCCCACCCGACCGCAACCAAAACCGTGGCTCGCTTAAAGCGCGAAGGGTTGGCGACGTCGCGCCCCTACCGCGGAGTTTTTCTGACTGAAGAAGGTGCGAGACTGGCGGAAAGCGTGCGGAGCCGCCACAGGACAGTGGTGGATTTGCTCGTCGCTCTCGGCGTTCCGGCTGAGCACGCCGAACGCGACGCCGAGGGGATCGAGCATCACGTGTCGCAGCGGACGTTGCGGGCCTTTGAAGCTTTCCTGACCAAGAGCGAGACACAGCCCCAATCTTAGACAGCCATCGCAATGCGCGTATTCGTGGTAAAGATAACCCGGTCCACCTGTGGGCAGGATATTCCGTGCACGTGCTTTTGGGCGTAAGGCTGATTTGGCGGCAATTATGGGACACCGGTATGTATGATGGTGATTAGCGGCGCGGATCAGGAAGACGTTCCTGCCGTATGCGACACATATGAACACGACCCTATTACTGCTTAGCCAACAACTATATTTTACTGACCAACTACGGCAAGCGACACGGAAACGGCTTTCTAATTTCGTTATGACGCGCAGAGGGTTATCGACGACATTCGCAACTTTCCTATGGGCAAGCAAGAGGTATGAGATGGCCGTTGATATTGGCCCAGAACCGTATAGGTCCCTCGAGATACTGCTGTCAGTCTAACGAATGAGCGGCCCAAGGTGTTCGTTATTGCTGACGGATGTTGTAGACATGTTTCCCCAAGCTGAAGGCGAGAACTATGACTCATGGTATTGGTATAAATGAATTACGATTCGTTTGGGAAACGATATCACTGCCCTGACCGGCATCGACACGCAATCAGCACCCCCCCTGCCCTTCAGCTGCGGTTCGCTCCTAACGGCTTCTCGCTGTCACAAGGCCCGGTGGCCGTCATCTTCATCCTCCGCAAGCACGTAGCCCGGACAGACAGCGAGTTTTCCGTAACGGCCGAGCGAGACGAGAGCCCCTGCCCGTAGTTATCGAAGATCAAACGGTTGGCTCTTAAGTTTCTGCACAGCCTGCTCTGGTTCATCCAATGGGGTATCGTTCTCTTCGAAGAATCATGATGGGTAGGATACCGCTCTTTCAGCGCCCGATATTTGGCCAGCAGCTAGGCATGGGCCGCGGTCTTGTGATCTGTAATCAACGCCGGTTCTCCCGAACGACACCGCAGCCCGCGGTTGTAGCCATAGGGGCGGTCAAGTGACACTTCGATCCATCGGCAGCAATTGCTTCAGCTTCGATCAATGGTCTGTTCTTGGCGCTGATGTCAAAACCCGCGTCCCGTACGGGCGCACCTTTAGAAATCACCAGTCGCAGGCTCAGGCTTTGGAGAAGTCCGTGGGGGACGATCCCCTCCGATAAATAGTTTATGCATATGTGAGCCTTGATCCGTCGTGCATTGTACCGGCTCCTCACGAGCTTATCCCTAGCAGAGGACAGGTTGGTTTTCTTACTGCATTTATCATCAGGATTCTCCATGACGGGCATTGGAAGTTGGGCTCCCATCCTATGTTCACCGCCATTTTCCTTTAGGTGATTGTTTAATGTCCACCGCGGTGGACGTCATGCTAAAGCACCTTCTGCGTTCGCCAGTCTTTTGAGTAATAGGATAGGGTCGAATTGGTTCACGCGTTTGCCAAGCGTTATGCTGTGAAAGTACGCTCCAAAATTGCGAATCCGATTACCTAGTTGAAGCATGATGAAGATTGCGCAGGAAGCCTTTTGTGTACCTATGGCTTTCTTAGCTTTTTCGAATGTCGTGGTATGGATTCCCATCATTGGAGCCAATGTCTGTGCATGGTGTTCCACTTCGTTCCAGGTTGTTAGCTTTTTCGGAGAGAAAGCAGTGGCCTCCCTGCAAACCAATGTTAATGTACGGACTTCTGGTTTTTTGGCGTTCTCTCTTCTTTCTAAATCTTTATCTTCTTTTTCTGACTTAGATAGATGCCGGTCATTTTGTCCGTCGTTGGCGGGCAAATGGGTTGCTTTTGGCACGTCCACCGCGGTGGACGTGAGCTCATATTCGTTCTCTGTCTCTGCGAGCAAGGCGCGATATTCGACCTCCGACAACTTCCTTCTAAGAGTTTTCCTGACCTCTGATACAAAAGTGTTTTCAGGGCAGGATTCTTCTAGTTGAGCAAGGATCGTCAGGATTTGCTTGCGGATAAACACGCAGTCACGGCGTCTGTTCTCTACCTCTTGAGCTATCGCGAGGAGTTCGTCCGCACGCTCAATCAATGGTGTGAGAGAGAGCCCATAGCTTATGCAATGGCCGTCTGACGACCGCACACGATACCGCTTGCGGTTTGGACTGTCATGGCGTGTTATGAAGCCCAATACGAGAAAGCGATCAATGTGTCTACGGAGTGTTCGTTCATCAATACCTCCGATACGGCGGCAGATTTCAAAATTGGAGGCAAACACAGTCTCGCCGTGGCCTGTTTTCAGAAAGCTGAGCAACGCTTGGAGCGTTTGCATGTGACCAGGCCGCAGACCAAAGTGACTGTGAGAGTCTCTGAGGGCTCTGAAGATGGCCCAGACATCAGTTTCAGTTGCCGGCGCTACTTTGCCAGGGGCTGGGTAAGATTTTTTTCGTTTGATGGACAATTTTGTGAATGTCATGTTTTTACTGAACGAAGACCGCTTTGCCCATAACTTTCCCGTCTCTTCCCGCAAGTACGCGCGGAAAAAGGCAATAAAAAGATGTCCACCGAATCGGTGACTCTTGACCACTTTATTGAAGATTGCTACATCATAGGTGCAAAGCTGATGATGAGGGCTCTCCGGGGGAAACCTTGGGGGGCTCTTTTCTTATTGGTCTTCGTCTCTCTCCTCTGCTCGTGTTTCTAGTTGTAATCCGGAGTCAGGACCCCGAACCTCTCTCATTCCGCCATTTGTCAAAGATCTGGCGAAGCATTGCCTCGGCGTTCTCTTCGACCCATTGGCCGAATTCTGGGTTGTCCTTCCGCGTGATTTTGATTGCTACGGATCGACCATCGATGGCAAACGTGGCAAGTGGAGCACCGCTTTCATCTTTAACCACTCTGGACTGACTTGGGGACTTTCGCTTGGCGACGCCACGCACCTTGCTGGATGCGGCATCAAAGACGGACTGAAACCTCTCAAAGCTTGGCGTATCGTTTTTTACTAATGAGAGCGTTTCTCTCGCGGTGTCCACTAAGCTTGTTTTCTGAGACAGAGCCGCCAAATCTCCCCATTGGCGCCGACCTATGCCATGCGCAGGCCCAATGAGGCGGATGAGTTCGTCGGGCAGTTGTTCGATCACCACGCGATGATTTGAGACGCCTTGCCGTGTAAGGCCCAAAGCATCCTGTATCACCCCCGGTTTGTACCCCGCTTCCTGCATTTCCTTGATAAATATCGCTTTTTCGATGAAAGAGGGGTCAAGTCGCAGGTTATTCTCTTGGCCTTGTGCAATGAGCGAAGCATCGTCGTCCAGAGTTCGCACTATCGCCTTAACTGTCCCGCCAACCTTTCGGATGGCTGCGAGGCGGCGGCGCCCATAAACGACACGATACCGCTCTGGCTGGTCGGAAGGGCGGACCATGATTGGCACTTGCTGACCGTGTTTTCGGATACTTTCGGCAAGCTCACCAATACTGTTGTCTTCCAGAACCAGACGGTCACGCAGGCCGTCCATGTCAATCTGGTCAGGATCAATGTCTCGGATCGAATTGGCTGTGATTTCGCGCAAAGAATCACGTAACCCACCGACGGACCCGGGAAGCTTAGAAGACTTTGCCGGGGCAGGGGGGGGGGGCGTAGCTTCGGTGTTCTCTTTTGGAGGCTGATTGAAGATGTTGCGGGCCATCAGCGACGCCCCCATGCCATCTGAATCGTCTGCTCCAGCTCATCTGCGACGCTGTTTATGCTTGTAAGTGCCCGATCAAGCGTCTTTCGGATGAGCTGATTTGGATCGACCTCATAGATAGTCTGTTGTGTCATGCCTGCATCTGAGATTGCGGTCGATTTCAGCATGGGTTCTGTCATGACCTGCCCAGCCAAAATTGACCGTAGGTATCCGGCCATCTGTGTCTGGGGGCCGTCAGAGGGTTCATATCGTGTGACCAAGAATTTGACGAAGTCCCATGTGACGCGCCTGCCAATGGCTTCTTCGACAGCTTTTATTGTTTCAGAGGCCAGTTTGAGGAACTGGCTCATTGAAGCAATGTCGAGCATGCCAGGTACGACGGTGACCAGAAGGCCGGTCGATGCAGACAATGCCGTCAAAGTCAAAAAGCCCAATTGAGGGGGGCAGTCGATCAGTACGATGTCATAGTCGGCGTCGACTTCTTCTAATGCCAACGCCAGACGTTCGGCAAAAATAGGCTGCGCCCTACGTGCAAGCGCATTTGCTGTCTCGGTTTCGTACTCGGACAGCATCAATCCGGCCGGGACCATGTCGAGCTTGTGAAAATAGGTTTTCTGGATGACTTCTGAGAGCGGAATCTGATCTTCATATCGTAAAGCATCGTAAATAGTGCCGCCGTCCGCGAACTCCAGCTCAGGGCGGAAGCCGAAGAAGGTGGTCAGGCTGGCCTGCGGATCTAGATCAAGCACGAGCACACGATACCCGCGCAAAGCAAAGCGCTGCGCTAGGTGTATCGTCGCCGTCGTCTTGGACGACCCACCCTTGAAATTAACGACCGAAATCACTTGGAGACGGTCATCGCCGCGACGCCCGGGGCGATAGGCGTCCGCGTTCTTTCCTGTGCGACCGAGGATATCGCGCAGAATATCTACTTCCTCGGCGCTATAAAACCTATGCCCACGATTATCGGTGTGAACCTCGGGGAAGCTCCCGTCTTTGTGTCGATTACGCAGGTTCGACGTGCTGACCCTGAGTACGCTTGCAACCTCGGTCGAACTGAAGCGCCGAAGAGATTTGCGCTCTTCGGGCTCAAAGGCAATTTTCATCTGCCGATCAAGCGACTCGGCTAAGTTGTCGGCGAAGGCTCCGATGTCTGCTGAGCCTATCCCTTGCATCATTTCAGCGTTACGATCGTCCATGTTCTGCCGCCTCTCTTGGCCTTTTCGAAGGCTCTTTCTCATTCTGACGATCAAATACCTACCTGACGAGGTTTGTCGTCAGAATGGAAATGCCATGAAAGCACAATTCCAGCAAGAAGATTCTATATGTAGTGGAAAAGTTATCCACAGCACCATTGGAATCCGCGGACATTTTATAAGCCTAAGGTATTGATAATATATCATAAAGAAGTGTTTTTACGCTGGTTGCCGTGCACCGTGAATCTAGGGCGCTGTCGCTTTAATCTGGATCGCGGCTCGAATACCCGCGATTTCCTAGCCTAATTACAAATGATTCCATGGACTTGAACGCGTTCAAGTGTCGATAGCGGGTCGGTGGTCATCCGTTTCGTGATGTCCGCCATGGCCAGAACGATTTTACGGACTCCGTCTGGGGCAGGGAGGTCTGTTCTTCTGTCGCCACGCGTTCATACCCGATTAGTGGCATCAAAACAGGTCATTTGCAGTTTCATCTATCGTCACTAAACGACCGTCTGCAAACCCGTGCAAATGTGTGGTTCTGGTGCTATTCACTAGAAACCGTCGTTGTTGCACGGATCGACCGACCGCTGATACTGATGCGGCTTTTAAGCTTTAGGTTGCAAGTGATGCCGTGCAAAGTCGATGCTGTCCAGAACCCCGGCATTGGTGATCGCCATAATGCAGATATTCCAACGCACAGCCTGGAAATCCGTCTCGCTTACGCCGTGTGTGGGAGTTGATCCGTGCAACAAGGCCTTCCAGAATTGGCTTTGGTTCAGAGTATACTGCATGCCGAGGATTCCGGCATTATGGCAGTCGGCTACATAATCTTGCGCGTGACGGCTCTTAATAGGCGGGTCAAGATTGATTATCTGTAATGTGTAAGCAAAATCAAAGCAATTTAATCTCTTTAGATGGGGAGGGCATTTTAGTTAGGAGATAGTAAATGGAGACCACCCCCCCGCTCAGACATACACGCCTGACACGGCTGGCTCATATGGGGCTCGCGCTTGGGGTTATCGTGCAATTGTTAACCAGTCTTGTGTTCGTGCCCGATGCGCCTGGCGAAACCGCCAATATATATTTTGAAATTCATGAATATGCTGGCCTTACCAGCTTTGGCTTTGCCTTGCTGTTTTGGGTGGTTGTGATGTCACGCAAATCCGGCACCAAGATAGGAGAGCTGTTCCCGTGGTTTTCCAAAACCCGTCTATCCACGCTGTGGGGTGATATTCGCGATACCTTTGGCGCGCTAAAGCAGATGAAGCTGCCGCATATCGATGAAACATCTGCGATTGCCCATGCCGTTCATGGGTTGGGGATGCTGCTGATCCTGACAATGGCGCTAACCGGAACCCTATATTACTTTATAAATAACGGTGATCCGGATGCCGGCGGATTGGTCGGCGTCGTGATGTTTTTCCACATGGGGCTGGCGAATGTTGTGTGGGCATATCTGATCGGACATGCGGGGGTTGCCATAATCCACCATGTTACCAGCCATCTCAGCTTACGCGAAATGTGGTCGTTCAAACAACAGGGGTGAAACCCGCGCGCAGGCCGGGCGGCATTCCCACGCCCGGCCTATTGCGATGCCACCCAGAGGACTATGATATGGATCATGCCCGACAGAACTGCTTTATAGTAGGGGCCGCCAGCAAGGTCGGGAGAGCCATCGCCCAGCATTATATCATCCAGGGTGCGAATGTCGTGATCGCCGATCCGCTGTTGGCGCGGGCCCAAAAAATTGCAGCTGAACTGTTACCTGGCCTGTCCGACCGGTTATTACCAGTACAACTGGACATCGCGGACAAGGAAAGTTTGCAAGCCGTATTCAAAATGGTGGCGGGCAACTGGGGCAAGATCAACGTATTTGTTCTTGCCTCCGAGACTGAGGTAGCCTGCGAGCTGGGGGATGCACCGTTTGATGCTTGGAAACCCTATTTATCACGGTACCTCAAGACGGCTCGTTTCGCTTTGAAAACCTGTCTACCCTACATGGATACGTCTGGGGGGGGCAGGGTGGTGGTGCTGGAACCGCCCCATGTTCAAGGGTATTCGTCGTTCAAGCCAGCGTATAATTTGGCCAAACTTGGGCTGGCTCGTACCGTGAGCGTTATCGCGCGAGAAGGTAAAAATTCTGGGGTGGCTGTAACACTGGTTCGCCCGCGCCCTAATTTTCTTACCGTTAGGTGGCAGCAAGTCTTAAGCGTCAGCGAAAAACCGGCGCGCCCCGTTGTCCCGAACGCCGGTACGAACATCGTGGCGGGTGATCGGCGTTTTGCTAGTGAAGGCCAGGCGGAGATAGAAAGATTTCTACGCCTTTTCCGTTAGAAATCAACGGATAGGCCCCCTAGATGTCAAATCTAAGCAGTCAGGCGATACATAGCGGATGTTTGACTGGAAACGCGGGCCTGTTTTGTAAGGAAACACAAGAAATTGCATATGATCACGCGCAAGTGACACAATGGTTGTTGACCTCCCCCTGCTGGAAGGTTCCATTTAGGGCGTATGAACTTTGTATACCGCCTGATCCTGATTCTGACCCTGAGCCTAGGGGCAACCGTCGCGCCAGACGCTTCATTGGCCGATACGTTCGGCGTATCCATGTCACAAATGGGCACTGAATTGGGCGTGCAAGATAAATGCGATGGGTGCATTTCGCGTGATATCGTCAATGGTACGGGCTGCGAAGGCGGGGGGCCGGTGCCTTGTGGTGCAGGTAGTACCGCAGCGATTTTAAACGAAATCTCTATTAGCATGATCGCCGGGACATACGAGAAAATTCTGATGGTCGCTGACCCGACCGTGCCGCCTGGCACCAGCCCGTCCCTTGACCCGTTTCCGCCTAGAAAATCTATCTGAAAAATTTCTGGCCTGCTTGGCGCAGGTCTTGACCGTTGTCTTCGTTTATATGGGCGACGGGTGATCCTTTCAGATTGAGGCAAACAAACAATGAAATTTGAACAACGATTTACACGCCGGCGCGTGCTGGGTGCCAGCGCTGCCGTGGGTGGATTGGCCTTGCTATCGCCTGGGCGATTGGCTGTGGCAGCCACGACGCCCGACCCTTTCGTCCTACGTGCGGCTAAAGGCACCGCCATGTTGCGCCCTGTGCCCTATAGCCCGACACAGGTCTGGAACTATAATGGGACGGTCCCCGGTGCCGAAATTCGCGTACGGCAAGGTGATCGCCTGCGCGTGCTCGCACAAAACGGACTGGATGATCCCACCACAGTTCATTGGCATGGGATACGCACACCCAATGCGATGGATGGCGTGCCTTTCTTGACGCAAGACCCGATATCTGCGGGCCAGGAGTTCCTCTACGAGTTCGACGTGCTTGATGCAGGAACTTTCTGGTACCATCCGCATCACCGTAGCTCTGAACAGGTGGGGCGTGGACTATACGGACCGTTGATTGTCGACGAAGTTGACCCGATCCGGGTAGATCGCGACGTGACCTGGATGCTGGACGATTGGCGCATGACCAAAAATGGCCAGATTTCCGACGACTTTGATAGTCGTCACGATGCGGTCCATGGCGGACGGGTGGGGAATGCCGTGACCATCAACGGCAAGGTTCCCGAAAGTATAGAGATCCGCGCCGGAGAGAGAATCCGCCTGCGTCTGGTTAATGCGGCGAACGCACGTATATTCGGCCTGAATTTTGGTGATCTGTCGCCAGTGGTAATAGCTATGGATGGGCAACCTGTAACGCCACACGCCCCGGAAAGCGGCGTTATTGTCTTGGGGCCCGCCATGCGCGTCGATCTTGTAATCGATATGACGGGAAAACCGGGTGATACCGTTTCGGTCGCCGATGTTTTCTATAAAGACCTAGAGTACCGGTTGGTTGATCTCACCTACGGAAGTGAGCCCTTGCGCAGCACAGTTCCTGATTGGCCGATAGAGCTTGCCCAAAACCCGTTAGCAGAACCTGATCTAGCCGCCGCGACGCGTCACCAGATTGTATTCAACGGCGGTATGATGGGGCAAATGATGATGGGCGCGGGCATGGGCAACATGATGGAGCAAATGCGCGAAGGCAACATGTGGTTCATCAACGGTAAAGCGGAGAAGGCACCGATCAAGGAACCACTGCTGACGCTGCCTTTAGGCACATCTCACATATTCGAGATGGAAAACAAAACCAGATGGGCGCATCCAATCCACTTTCACGGGCACAGCTTTCGCGTGATTGCCCGAAATGGCCAGCCGACAAAATACAATGAGTGGCAAGATACCGTCATGATGGCCCCAGAAGAACGGGTCGACATTGCCTTTGTAGCCGACAACCCCGGCGATTGGATGTTCCATTGCCATATTCTTGAACATCAGGCGGCGGGAATGATGGGCGTTGTCCGTGTTTCCTCTGCCGTTTGAAGCTTGATTAACCCACGATAGATAAAAGGATGAAAAAATGAAGAAGATATTAGGATTTACCAGCCTTGCTGCTGCCGGTGCCGCTGCTGTTCTTGCGATCAGTCTGAATGCTGCCCCGGTAAGTGCCGAAACAGTCACTCTTTACAAAAACCCACAGTGCGGGTGCTGCGAGAACTATGCAGACTACCTTCGCGAAAATGGGTACACGGTTGAGGTCAAGCCGACGCATGATTTGACGCAGATCAGTGAAGAAGCGGGCATTTCGGAAAAGTTTCAGGGATGTCATACTGCTTTTCTAGGCGACTATGTGGTCAGCGGGCACGTGCCGATCGATGTGGTTAATAAGATGCTGACCGAAAAGCCAGACATTGCCGGGATCACGTTGCCAGGTATGCCAATGGGTTCGCCAGGTATGGGCGGTGCAAAGCAGAAACCGTTCGAGATTCTTGCGGTTAAAGCTGGGGCAGAGCCGACAGTTTACGCTGTGGAATGACACGATAAACTTCCCGGCACGACCTCGTGCCGGGACTATCTTAAGGTTGGATAAAGGATGAAGTGTATGTTTTTGGAAAATGGAACGATGGGTGGCGGAATGATGGTTGGCATGGGATTGTTCTGGTTGTTGACCATCACAGTGTTGGTTCTTGGGGTGATTGCCTTGTTGAAGTACATACGTTCTGACGACAGTAAATAGTACTCCTGACGGAGGCGAATTGCGGAACTAAACGGGCGACAGGCTTGTGAATGCGGGGCTGTACAAAAGAGTGTTCGTGCTTTGGAATGGTCTTACTGGTTACGCTGCGCGTCGGAGATTGGCAAAATTAGGAAACGAAATGATCAGATATATAAGTGTCTTAGGCCTTACGCTGACAGGTTTAGCTGGAACGGCTTCGGCACAGGATGTGCAGTTGGCCGAGGGCAAGGCGCTTTATCAGGAAAACTGTGCAAGCTGCCATGGTACCAACTTGGAAGGCCAGCCCGATTGGAAAATACGATTGCCGAATGGCAGATTGCCGGCACCTCCGCATGACGAATCCGGGCACACTTGGCACCACGCTGACAGGATGCTGGTTGACATAGTGAACCGCGGTACTGCCGCAATCGTAGGCGACGGGTACGAAAGCGACATGCCCGGTTTTGGCGACATTCTTTCGGACCACGAAGTCATCGCCATACTGGATTACATGAAAAGCACTTGGCCTGAACGTGCCCGCAAAGCCCAAGCAAAGATAACGCAAAGCGATGAAGAGGCGCGTAAATGACGGATCTTGATCCCCCTGAGCGGCGCGGGAAGCCCGGTTTTCGGTTGACCAGACTGGCTATAGTCCCCGCAGTAGCTTTTGCGTTGCTGGCGCTTTTCGCTTGGGGGCTGTTCAACAGTGACGAAACATTGCCGTCGACTATGGTTAACAAACCCGTGCCGGAATTTTCCTTGCCTCCCGTTCTTGGGCGGGCCGAGGGACTGTCGACGCAGGACCTGGCCGGACATGTATCACTGGTAAATGTGTTCGCATCTTGGTGTGTTCCGTGTCGCGCCGAACACCCGCTGTTCGTCGAACTGGGTGCCACAGGCGAGGTGCCGATATACGGCATCAACTATAAGGACCCGCCAGAACAGGCACGGGCATGGCTGGATGAACTGGGCGACCCCTATTCCCGTATCGGGGCTGATCGTGATGGTCGCGCCGGGATCGAATGGGGCGTCTACGGCGTGCCTGAAACCTATGTCATCGCTGCCGACGGTACGATCGCCTATCGACATGTCGGGCCGTTAACGGCCGATATCTTGCAAAACACGCTCATGCGTGTGGTGCGTGAACTCAAATCATCTTCTACCGCCAAGGAGGCGACACAATGAATTATATCAAATTGGCGTTCGCGTTGCTGTTGGGTTGGTCCACCGCCACGATGGCTGCCCCGCAAGGGTTCGCGCTGCATGATGCCGCCCAGCCTATCGCCAACGTCCGTTTCGTTACAGAAGACGGCACTAAGCTGGATATGGAATCGTTTCAGGGCAAGGTATTGTTGCTAAACATCTGGGCCACGTGGTGCGTGCCTTGCCGCGAAGAGATGCCGACGCTCGACGCGCTTGAGGATAAACTCGGGAGCGATAAATTCGAGGTCGTAGCCCTGTCGATTGATCGCGCCGGCGTCCCAGCTGTGCGGCGGTTCTATGACGAGATCGGCGTGGAGCATTTGAACATGTATGTCGATAAAACCATGCTGTCGGCCACAGCGCTGCGTACCGTGGGCCTGCCCACCACTTTGCTGATCAACGCAAAGGGAGAAGAACTGGGCCGGCTAGTAGGTCCCGCCGAATGGGACGACCCTGAGATGGTGTCGTTTCTGGAAGGGTTCATCGAATGAAGGCCGTGAGCAATCTGATGACCTTGGGCGCATCGGCACGTGGGTTTTTGAACGATAATGGTCGGCACACAATCTTAGGATCGGTGATGAATGAGAGCATACCTGCACCGGCTAGATTTAGTTGGCCGACATGGATGACACGAAGGCGCGTGATTTTTGCCAGTGCTGCGACCCTTGTCGGGGGTGGTCTGGCGCTAAATTGGGGGTGGCTGACAGCAGTTGGCCTTACTCCAATCCTCATATCGCTCGCGCCGTGTGCCGCGATGTGTGGACTGGGTCTGTGCATGAAGGGTGGCACAGGCAAAGGGTGTGGAAAATCGACTGACACCCCATCAACTGAATAACCTTTCAAACCCACGTATATCAACTCAAGGAGTGACCCGATGAAAAAGACACTTGGATTAATCGCATTCGCCACCGCATTCGCGACTGCGGGTTTCGCCGTAAATGCCGAAGAAAAGCCCGCGATGGATCACAGCAAGATGACCCAAAGTGACGGCACCATGAAAGACGGCAAGATGGATGGTAGCATGATGAAAGACGGTAACATGAACGGCGACATGATGGGCATGATGTCGATGATGTCGGAAATGAAGCCGATGATGGTAGAATGCACCAAGATGATGGCGAACATGAACAAGATGATGGAAAGCGGAAATATGAAGTCGGAAAAATCCGACGGCTGATCGCTACCTTGCCCCTGTCGGTTACAAGATCGGCAGGGGCTCTTTTTGAAGGACACGGTATATTGACTAACCTGACACGGCGTTCCGCCTTGGCGGCTCTTGCCGCACTTGCTGCTACACCCGCTTTTGCTAATCATCCCGGCGAAAACCTTGACGCACGTATGATGGAAATGGAGGATTACTTTCAGCTTATCGACGAACAATCAGCACCTGCGTTTGAGTTGCAGGACGCGCAGGGTAAATTGGTGCGTCTCTCTGATTTTAACGACAAGATCGTTGTCTTATATTTCATCTATGCTGGTTGTACGGACGTCTGCCCGCTCCATACACAAAAGATTGCGCAGATTCAGAGCGCGATAAACGAAGGCCCCATGAAGGACGTGGTGCAGTTCATTGCGATCACCACGGACCCGGCCAATGATACGGCTGAAATTTTGCAAGCCTACCCCGAAATACATGGGCTTGATACCGAGAACTGGGTGTTTTTGACGACCACAGCGGAACAGTCTGAAGATGCGACACGGCTTCTTGCTCGTGAATATGGGCTAGAGTTCACGATGACCGAAGATGCCGACATGATGATGCATGCGGCGGTAACCCATGTGATTGATATCGGGGGACGTTTTGCCGGTAAGTTTCACGGAATGAATTTTAAAAACGTCAATTTGATCTTGTATGTCAGTGAGCTGATCAACAACACGCAGCACCGTCAGCGCGAACGCGGATGGTTGGATTGGCTGACCGGTGCCTTTCGATGAGCGCTACGAAAATTAGCATGTTGCTGCGCAGCGATGCCCAGATTTCACTGGGGGCGTTGCGACGTTATTTCGTCGTTATCATTCCAGCCAATCTGGTGTGGGAATTTGTCCAGATGCCTCTTTATACGATCTGGGCAGAAGACACGTGGGGCGAAATCATCTTCGCTGCTTTCCACTGCACCGGTGGTGATATCCTGATCGCGATGAGCGCATTGATGCTGGCTTTGATGCTTGCGGGCCAAGGGTGGCCTTATATGGCGCAGTCGCGTCAACAAGTTCAGTTACTTGCGGTCAGTATCGGTCTTGGGTACACGATTTTCAGTGAATGGTTGAATATTGTGATCCGTGAAGCTTGGGCTTATTCAGACCTCATGCCTATCGTTCCAATCGTGGATGCCGGCCTGTCGCCGCTGCTGCAATGGATAGTTATTCCAGTGGTCGCGTTCTGGTGGGCCGCAGTTCCGTATAAAACAAAAGAGGTCTAGCAATGGATTTATCAGGCATAGGTATTTTGGCGGCATTTCTGGCCGGCGCTATTTCTTTTCTTTCACCTTGCGTGCTGCCCTTGGTGCCTGGGTATGTCTCGTATATTGCCGGTCAACCCGGTCTGCGTACCACACGCAACGTCGGCTTGCGTGCCCGTGCCGGAGCATTGGGTTTAAGCACCTGTTTCGTGTTGGGGTTTTCAACAGTCTTTATCGCGTTGGGGGCCAGTGCCAGTGCGCTTGGGTCGCTTTTGTTGACGTGGCGGACTGAACTGAACTATCTGGGCGGCGCGATCATTATCTTATTCGGGCTCGTGATGCTGGGCGTTTTCCGTATCCCTGCACTTACGCGTGACACGCGGCCGGATCTGAACATTCCCGGCGGTCGCCCTTTGGGGGCTTACGTACTGGGGCTGGCTTTTGCGTTTGGATGGACCCCCTGTATCGGGCCTATCCTTGGCGCAATTTTGACGCTGAGCTCAACCTCGGGAGGAATGACTAACGGCATCTGGTTGCTGGCGATCTATTCTGCCGGGCTGGGGGTGCCTTTTCTACTGGCAGCGCTGTTTACCGACGCCATTGCATCGCGTGTACGGGAAATCGGCAAGGCAGGGCGCTGGCTGTATAAAGGGGCAGGGGTAGCTATGGTCCTGATGGGGCTGGCTATCATGACAGGCCAATTGTCACGACTTGCCTATTGGCTATTGGGGACCTTCCCTTTTCTTGCCTCGATCGGTTGACCATCGCGGCGGAAAATAATGAGAATCGACTGAAAGTCAGGCTAAAGCCGGCTACTTGCGAAACCTAAACGGTCGCGCAAACCTGTGGCGATAAATCCCGTTTTTTCCAGATAGTATGCCGATATTTTTTTCTGCCCGTTGTTTCACAAAACTGTCGCAAACCAAGGGTAGGCGACGGGTAGGAAAAAATTCCGAAAACCGAATCTAAAGGAAAATTACTAATGCTGCCTAAATACCTACTGAGTTCCATCACCGCTTTGCTCGCGCTGAGCGCAATGCCTGCCATGGCTGAATTGAAATACTCCAACGACACCGGCGGCTCCGTGAAACTCTATGGTCAGCTTAGCCCCGCTTACCTTTCATTTGATGATGGTGTCGCATCTTATGGCGATTTGGTTGACAACGAAGTATCCAACACACGCGCCGGTTTGACAGTGACGCAGGATTTCGGTTCTTCGGTTCTACGATTTGATTTTCTGACGGCATTGGGGTTTGGGCAGTCGTCGAGCTATGGTCAGGCTGGCGACCCAAAGTTTCTGGACTGGCGCCGGACCTTCGTTCGCAAGCTGGAAGTCAGCTGGAAAACCGAAAGCGCAGGTACCTTTACATTTGGTCAAGGCAGCATGGCAACTGACGGCGTCGCGCAATCAGATCTGTCAGGCACCAAAATGGCGATGTATAATGGGCTTGATACCGTGGCTGGGAACTACCAGTTCCGGACTTCCGCCGGTGCTCTCTCGGGGATCGAGATCGACCATACCTTCACGAGCTTTGATGCCTCGCGCCGTGGCCGTATCCGGTACGATACGCCTAGTTTCAATAACTTCACGTTTTCGGCGGCCTACGGTAAAGACATCCTGTCCACCAACAACAATGACACATATGCGGACGCTGCCGTACGCTATAAGAACGAAATCGGCGGGACAAAAATTGCCGCGTCGTTAGGTTTTTCGCGCAGAACGCGTAATGGAACTGACCGCGATGATACGTTCGGTTCGATCAGCGCTCTGCACCCGTCCGGAGCAAACGTCACCCTTGCCGCCGGTAGCCGTAAGAACGACGGGCAATATGGGTTGATAAAGCTGGGCTATACCGCCGACTGGTTTTCAGTGGGTAAGACTTCGCTTGCCGTGGACTACTACAAAGGTAGCGATTTCGTGACAAACGGCTCGTCCTCGAAAAGTGTCGGCGCAGGCATCGTTCAAAAGTTCGACGACGCCCGTCTGGAAACTTATCTTATCGTTCGCAAGTACGAATACACCGATACGACAGCTACGAGCTATCTGAATGCTTCTTCGGTACTTTTGGGAACACGCTGGAAGTTCTGATAATCATTACAATTCGGTACGCACGGCAAAGAAGTGCGTACCGAACTCCTAGCGTGAACAGGGTAATTGGAACCGAATTTGTTCGGGCGCGTTGCGTAAGTATGATAGAGAGTGCGGCATTGCCATTTCGGTCGTCGCAGCGGGATATCTAGATTTTTGGCAACCGGAGAGATCTGGTAGTTATAATTTAGCTGACCGGCTTGGAGATCCAAGGTTAGGACCACGGCGTTTAACGAAATAGAAAGTCAATTTCGTCAAAGCGTTACACGAACATGTGATTGGTTGTGCTTGGTTTCGAACAAGATCGCTAACATATAGGTACTATTACACTAGTCAGGAGTTTACGTTGCCATGCTAACTAGGCGTCATTTCGTTCTTTCATCCGTCGCGCTCTTTTCCGCGCCGATACCTCAAGCTTCCTGGGCTGCTGCTAAGTCCAACAAATCTATGTGGGAAACATGGGATGCACAGGTCACGCCAGCCAACTACGATCCTGCAACCTCTAATCCCTGGGGTTTCCACCCGCGATTTCTTCCGCAGCTCGTTGAAGCGAACCCCAGCCTGGCACCCGGCGATATCCACGTCGACGCCGTAGCCCGGTACCTGTATCATATCAGAGACAACGGTACTGCGATGCGGTATGGCGTGGCGATTGCCCGCGGCAACCTGTATGAACCGGGTACCTATACCATTCGCCGAAAAACGCACTGGCCCACTTGGACGCCCACGCCTTCGATGATCAAGCGTGAGCCAGAGGTGTATGAGCAATTCGCCGACGGTATGGACGCAGGCCCAAAGAATCCGCTTGGGTCGCGCGCATTCTATCTTTTCGAAGGTAACCGCGACACGTATTTGCGTATCCACGGGACCCCGAACCCTGAGTCAGTTGGCGGGCGTGCAAGCTCTGGCTGCGTCCGGATGGTCATGCCCCACATCAATGGTCTGTACGATCATGTAGAAACCGGTTCGACAGCGTTTCTGTATCCGCCAGAAGACCGGGTCACCGCGCAAAGCTGAATGCTGAGCCGGGCCTCTGGCGATAAATGTCGTCAGGCTTTCGCAAGATAAGGTCGGGTTATCCGGCTACTGGCACACCCGGCTGTCTTGTGCAGATCGGGTTGCCACTTTTAGATCTAAGCGGCAGGAACGTCGTTTCAACAGGTCCTACGTGCTGATAGACGAAACACCCGTCAGACGGCTGAAGCTTGACAGCATTAAGATTCTGATATGGTGCTGCAATCGCAAGCACGCTCGCTGGCAGTTCCGTCATGAAGCCGTTTTCGACTACGGGAGGAGGGGCCACGGGCTGGGCACAGGCCCCCAAAAGCGTTACGGTGGACCCTATCAGCCACAGACTTATCTTCATCTCTTCCATTCCTTTCAATGTTATGTCGCGGTAAAGTTAGCGCACCCGAGACACATTTCCTGACAATTACTGAATAACTTGGATATCACCAGATAAACATGGCTTTATTCAACATTCGGCAATTGCTGGTCAAAGGTTATTGAGTAGTTAGGCAGATAGTATTCCGCTGAGCGGCGGTAAAAACCTTTAGGGACACCCCGATAGTCAATTCTGCACTGAAGTGTTGGTGAACTTTATCAAATGATACGCAGCGTATTTAGATGAGGTTAATGTATTGGTATCCTCACGAGAAAGTGGGGATCTTTCCCACGCAGGAAGGATTGACAGAAGCTTTCTGTTCGACCAAGTATTTGGAATGAAGTTGAACTATGCCATATCTGCTTGCGTAAAAGCTCTTTCGTGCTTGGCACTTGTTATGGCATTGGCACTTGCGCCTACGTCGGAAGCTCATGCTTCGACCATTGGGCATGAGGAACATGTGGTTAAATTGGGCGGAGCCGATAACGCCATTCAACCCGTATCGCTGTCTAACGTCAAATCCGACGGAAGCAGCAGCGCAGCAACTTCATCGCAGGATAAGCTTGACGCCTTCGCATCGTGTTGCAACGCACTTTGCCTATCGATCGTGTTAAACGAAACCGGGCATCCCGTCGTTAACGAGAACATCCGCGAGAACCGTTTGACCCTTCACGCGCAAACTGCCTTGATTGATCCATCGGGCTTCCTGCGGCCTCCCCAGCTCTTGATCTGACTCAGGGCCCACAATGGGCCCGTATGTTACACGCGCATTGCGTGAAACTGAAGCTTGTCGATCAGGTTGCGTCCATGAAAAACTTTATTGATCCAGGGGCTTTTGACCCTGCATTCCATATGGCCATCGTCTTTTCATCCTTGCCTTTGATGGCCGGGTGTCAGGCCGCGCATAACGTCGCGTTGGCAAATCGTAACCGGGCCGACAAGCCGCAAAGCATTCAAACAACACGCAGTTTCCAACCAGAATATATGCCCCCGGGCGTGTCGGCTGTTGGAACCATCGCGAAGAAGTTCATGCTTAATGCTGATGATATCCTACCATTGAACATGGATTTGGGATCATACGGTCCGGTCATACCGGGAAGCATGTTCACGGTTGTAAAAGACCTCGGTAATATTAAGAGGGACATTTGCACCGTTTCCGATAGGGGTAAGAACCCATCGGGCAAGATGGCAGATGAATGGACTGGTGAAGTTGCAAGCCTTGCCTCTGATAATGGTCCCGCTGCTGTTGACTAGCTCTAACCAAGTTTGAAAGGCTGGAACGCCTTTTGGAACCTCACACCAAACTTACAGGAAAAACTGATGAAAAACTTTCTTTTGACAACCGCTCTGACAATGTCTCTGGCCGCCCCAGCGTTTGCGGCAGGTGAACATGAAGCCAGCCATGGCGATATGAAATCGGACGAACATGCGGCAATGATGGTCGGTATGCCCGGCGATGCTTCTAAGGTCGACCGGACAATTGACGTGACTTTGCTTGAAAACGACGAAGGCCAAATGCTGATCGAGAGCGAGGATCTGAACTTTAAAAAGGGTGAAACAATCCGCTTTAAGATTACCAATAAAGGTGAACTTGAGCATGAATTCGTTCTGGATACAGTGGAACGTAATGCAGAGCATAAAGAAGAAATGATGGAAATGGCCGGAATGGATATGAAGCATGCCGACCCAAACCGTATGATTCTTGATGCCGGTGCTTCGGCTGAAGTCGTCTGGACCTTCTCGAATGATGGCGCATATGAAGCCGCATGTTTGATCCCGGGCCACTATGAATCCGGCATGCACCGCAAGGTGTCAGTAGGTAAGTAGCTCACTACGGAAGCCGAGATATTCACCCACGGGAAAGTCAAGAAAATCGACAAAAAAACAGGTGAGGTAACTATCAGCCACGGTCTGGTCGTCAACCTAGACATGCCGGGGATGACCATGGTGTTTAAAGCCGACGAAGCGATGATAGACAAAATGTCGGAAGGCGACACCATTGAATTCATCGCTAGCGATGTCGACGGCGAACTCACTTTGACAGATGTGAAGTAAGCCACCAGGCGAGGCTGCAATTTTGGTTGCAGCCTCGCTATCGACCAAAAACCCGACAGGATGGGTTACCTCTCCGAAACCGGGAACGAAATTTACCGCGAGGCAACGCTGGCCGTGAAACCACTATTGATCATTATTGTGTACGTGTTGATCGGGCTCTTGCCCGCGCTCGCAAATACAGGTGAAGGCGTAAGTCCGCATGCAGGCGTATCCGAGAAATCGAGCCATAACTTCATAGGGAGTCCCAGCGATGACTCACTGGTTACTCAGGAAATAGAGATATCTATTAGGGAAACCGCCGCAGGGTATATGCTGTTCGTCCCTGACGTCATCTATATAAAAAAAGGGTCCACCGTACGGTTCGTCATCACGAACACAGGCGCAATGTACCACGAATTTTACCTTGGATCATTCGAAGAAATTCAGCAGCACGAACAATGGATGCGCAGTCATCCCGACATGTCTCATGTCGACCAAAATGCTGTTGCCATCCCGGCCGGTGAAACCGCCGAATTGGTCTGGAAGTTTTCGGTGGAGACCAATCTGGAATTTGTCTGTCTGATTGATGGCCACCGCGAAGCAGGAATGTGGGGGGTCATAATCGTGCATGATCACGTTTCTGGTAGCACCGCGAGGTGATTAAGGACAATGGCGCTGCTGGATAGATATCACTTGTTTGTACACGACGTCGCGGCGATGTTCGGCTATGACTATAGTGACGCCACACCCGATTGGCTGCACCCTTTTATCCATGTTATCTTGGTGCTGGCGCCGTCGTTCTTGATTGTCGTCGGCACGTATGGCGTTATCAGCGGGTCGTTGAAATTTTGGCGGCGAACACGCTTAAAACAACCTTGCACCGAAGCGATCAGAGGTCTGGATAACAGCCTGTTCAGCTCAATATTGCGCCATTCGCGCAGGCAACAAGTGCAGATGGTCGGCCTTAGTTTACTGGCTCTGCCAATCCTCTATCTGACATTGGAGCTGCCTAAGCAAATTGTAAATAATGCCCTGCACTCCGACCGGTTTCCTATCGTTGTCTTTGATTGGAGCGTGGATCAGGTGACGTTTCTTTTGTTGTTATGCGGCTTCTATCTTTTGACCATCATGTTGTACGGATTGAATAAATACTCTCTGAATGTTTTCAAAGGCTACGTTGCTGAACGGTTTTTGCGACGGTTCCGTCTGTCAGTCTATCGTCAATGGCGTGCAGATTTAAATCTAAGGGGCCAAAGCGAGATCGTACCTATTCTAGCGCAAGAGGTAGAACCTGTCGGAGGGTTCGCAGCAGATGTATTGACGTTGCCTATTTTGCAGGGCGGCACGCTCATGACAATTTTGCTATTCATGTTCATTCAAGATCCCATTTTGGGTGCTGCCGCGCTGACGGTGCTACCGATCCAACTGGTATTGCTGCCAAAGCTCCAGCGTCGGGTGAATGCATTATCACGTGAGCGTATCCAGCAGGTACGTCATATGGGGCGGCTCTTGAATGATCAGTTGCGAAATGAAACCGGCGACGGTGCGCTTCTTGAACCAACGAGCGCTAGTTTCCGAGAACTTGAGAAGGTCCGACGCCGCATCTTTCGCCTTAAGTTTTTTATCAAGGCGTTAAACAACTTCCTGACCGCACTCACGCCGTTCCTATTTTATTCACTCGGGGGATATTTTGTGATCGAAGATCGGATCAGCCTTGGGGCATTGGTTGCGGTTCTCGCCGCGCACAAAGATTTTTCGGCACCACTGAAGGAGCTGTTCAGATATTATCAAACGTTAGAAGACACGCGAATTAGATATCAAGAAATAGTCCAATTCTTTAGGGGGCACCGCGGGCCGACACCGGTATCTCAGCGCTCCCCGACCCTTCCCGGGGCATTACACGCATGAGAGTGCAATTTATTAACAATAAGGAGATTTAGTATGAAGTGGGGAGCAATGATTTTTGCTTTAATCGCGTTGGTCGCGGCTGTCTGGTACATAACTCAGCCGAAAGTGAGCGATGCAAACGGCTCAAAGCCCAGCAGTGCCGCTTTGGCTGACGGGGCGATCGCTGCGGTCAAGATACCGGCTGCGTTCAGCCCAAAAGAACAACTTGGCAAGCGTGCGTTCGACGTCACGTGTTCCAAGTGCCACGGCGATAACGCTCAGGGGAGGGAAGGTACTGCTCCGCCGCTCGTACATAAAATTTATGAACCGAGCCACCATGGAGATATGGCTTTTGAGCTTGCAGCGAAAAGTGGGGTTAGATCGCATCACTGGAAGTTCGGCAACATGCCTCCCGTAGAGGGTGTAACGCGGTCCGACGTTCTTAATATTGTGGCGTATATTCGAGCGCTGCAACGCGAGAACGGTATTAACTAGGTTTACGAAATCTGGCCTAGCCGGGCTAAACAGTCTCCGGCTAGGTTATTTTCAAACTGGTTTCAGTTGACCCGTTCGGCGTCATAGCCTGCCGACTGCATTGCCGCGATCAAGGCGTCGGCGTCTGCATGACTTTGCACAGCAATCTGACGCGTCGTCAGATCGTAATCAACTTGTGCATCGGAATCGACAGACGCGATTGCTTTGCCAATGGATGCTTTGCAGTGTCCACAGCTCATCTTTGGTACCGAAAAATTAGTCATGAGATTCCTTTCCTTTGCTGGCTGCCTACCTGTTTACCATCCGGTAAGGTCAATAAACATTTCGCATTTACAGCTCTTCCAAAAGAGATAGGTGCCGTTTGACAAGTTGCAATGCCCTGGCGGTTTCCATGGTCTCTGACCGGATTTCGATATAGTCAATCTGGATGAGAGCGCAGCCCGGTAAAATATCATGATTGCATATGTCGGCCTGTTCATGTCCGCGTTGGTTGCCGCAACGATATTGCCTATGCAATCCGAGGCGGTCTTAGTGAGCCTGCTGGCTTCATCCGCATATTCCCCGATGGTTCTGATCGGTGTCGCTACTGTCGGGAACGTGCTGGGGTCAGTGATTAACTGGTATTTAGGCCGTTTTTTGATGCAGTTTCGGGATAGACGGTGGTTCCCTGCGTCGCAAAGCCAGCTTGATAAAGCGCAACGCTGGTATCACAGGTATGGGCGGTGGTCTTTGCTGGGCAGTTGGTTGCCTTTGGTCGGTGATCCGCTGACGGTGGTTGCAGGAGTGTTGAAAGAACCGCTGTTGCCATTCCTGATACTGGTGACGATTGCCAAAGGGGCACGCTACCTTATCTTGGCGGGAATTGTGCTCGCTTGGTACTGATGGTGCATCACGTTTTTATGCTGCATCAGTGTCATCTGTCGCGGTGGTGACGACCCCAGGGGTATGATGCCCGGGGCCGTCGTTCGAGCGTTACTTAGGTATTTTCAGGTCCGTGTAGTCGCCGCGTACGTAGAGCGTCACGGTCACGTCTTGCCCGTCGCGGTTGCGCCAGAACCAGCCGTGATTACCGGTAAACGCTGCCGTCAAAACGCCCTCGTCCATGGCGACGGCTCGCCCTTTTTCATAGCTGATGTTTTGCCCGCCACCGTCGCCATGAAGGTCATAGTTCACCACGCCGCCTTCCGCGACCCAGATATATTCGGCGTTGGCACCTTCGGTCATGCCCAGTTTTATCTCGGTCCCTTCACCGGGTGTGAGCGTAAAGCTGTGCTGCTCTTTCCAATCCGTCGGCGTCACGGATTGCGCATAGGCGGCACCCACGAACAGGCTGAATATGTCGCTGCCTAGACTAGACTGCTCTTCAACGATGGGAGCAGGTATCAACTGCATCTGGCTGTCGGCCTCGGCTTCTTCCGCGAGTTGGACTTTAATATCACCCATTTCAGTTAGTCCGATGGCCCGCCCTATGCCGGTAGGGTCGATACCGTATTCGGACGGTAGGACGATCAAAGTTAATATAGCCAGTGCCGATACCGCAGCGATAAGCGTTGATTTGCGTAGCTGTGCAGAGGTCGGCAGATCTTCGGGGTTTGGTTTGTTTCCGTTGTGCATTTTAAATTTCCCTTTGAGTTAAGCAACAAAATAGCCGGTGATCTGATAGCCCATCAGAATAAAACCAGCCGACATCATGACGACGTTTGCGGTGTATGCGTGTTTCCAGAAGCTTGCGCTTTTGCGCCAATAGCCCATCACGATTAGGATCATTCCCAAGGCAATGAGCTGGCCAAGTTCGACCCCGACGTTGAAGGACAACAAGTTGGGTAGAAGTCCATCTTTGGCGATGTTGTAGTCTAGGATTTTTGTAGCCAACCCCAGCCCGTGGAAAAAGCCGAACACAAGCACGGCGATTTTCGTGTTCGGTTGAAAGCCGAACCAACGTTGGAACGCGCCGAGGTTATCCAAGGCTTTATAGACCACTGACAAGCCAATGATCGTATCAACCAGGTAAGAGTTGAAGTTCCAGTTAAAATACACGCCGGCGAGCATCGTCGTAGAATGACCGAGCGCGAAAAGGCTGACGTAAATCCCAATGTGCTTCATCTTGTACAGAAAGAAGACCACACCGAATAGAAACAGCAGGTGATCATATCCGGTGACCATGTGTTTGGCCCCCAGATACATGAATGGAATCAGCTTCATGCCGCTGACCTCCATGATATATCCCTTGTCACCAGCGGTGACAGCATGAGCATAGGCGGATGACGCGAAGGCTATCAAAACCAGCGCGATCACCGTCGATAGAACCAGCGGTTGGCGCATGCGATGCGTCGCAACCACCGACCCAAAGGTACGGTTGTTTGTCATTTAATTTTCCATTTGT
>DRFG01000276.1 GCA_011050655.1 Roseobacter sp. | reverse complement strand
GGTCTGGGCCAATATTGGTCGCTATGGCCCCTACATCAAGCACGCCGAAAGCACGTCGGATCGCGGCGGCACCAATGCCAACCTTGAGGGTCTGGATGAAGTGTTTACCGTCGGCATGAACCGTGCCGTACAGCTGCTCGCCGAAAAAGTCGCAAGCCGTGGTGGCCGTGGCAAAGCTGCCGCGCCAATTCGTGAGATGGGCGAACACCCTGATCAGGGTGGGGCTGTGAATATCATGGAAGGTAAATATGGCCCCTACGTGAAATGGGAAAAGGTCAATGCCACCATTCCAAAAGAGATCGAGCCGGCGGATTTGTCCATGGAGCAAGCGGTCGCGCTGATCGAGGAAAAGTTGGCGAAATCTCCGGCCAAACGCAAGGCGGCGACGAAAAAACCCGCAGCCAAGAAAACCGCAGCGAAAAAAACTACGACTAAGGCCGCTGCACCGAAAAAGTCCACGGCCAAGAAATCGGCGGCGAAAAAAGCGCCCGCCAAAAAAGCCGCTGCCAAGTCGCTAGATTGAGGCGGTGCCTTCGTGACTATGGATATATCGGTTCATCTCGTGCCGAGCCAATAACGTTGTGAACTCTCCTGAACTACATCTTAGTAGCGCTGTAATTCAGGGCGGATATGCCAGCCAAAATATCAAAGGTTCGTCGTCTGGCGTTGCAGGATACGATTTAACCTGTCGCCGACGCGTTGCTTTCGCAACCATATTTGACACCCGTGTAACGTGGCGTCATAGAAGTCGTATGCATAAGGTATGACGGGGCGCGAGGCCTCTTTCGAAAGGAGCCGGAATGAAAAAAATCTATGGAAGTGCTGCCGAGGCGCTGGAGGGTGTGTTGCACGATGGCATGCTGATCGCCGCGGGCGGATTTGGCCTTTGCGGTATCCCCGAATTGCTGTTGAACGCCATTCGTGATGCAGGCACCAAAGATCTGACCTTTGCGTCGAACAACGCTGGCGTTGATGATTTCGGCATTGGCATTTTGTTGCAGACCAAGCAGGTCAAAAAAATGATCAGCTCTTATGTCGGTGAAAACAAAGAGTTCATGCGTCAATATCTCGGCGGAGAGCTTGAGCTTGAGTTCAATCCTCAAGGCACGCTGGCCGAACGCATGCGTGCGGGTGGTGCGGGCATTCCAGGGTTTTACACAAAGACCGGCGTGGGTACCGTAATTGCCGACGGCAAAGAGCATAAAGATTTCGACGGCGAGACCTATATTCTGGAACGCGGAATCGTTGCGGATCTTGCTATCGTCAAAGCATGGAAGGCCGACGACACGGGTAACCTTGTGTTCCGCAAGACGGCGCGCAACTTTAACCCGCCTGCCGCGATGTGTGGCAAAATATGTATCGCCGAGGTCGAAGAGATTGTGCCGCGCGGCTCTCTGGGTGGCGATGCAATTCACCTGCCCGGCATATATGTGCACCGCATTATCCAAGGGGATCATGAAAAACGCATCGAACAGCGTACAGTGAGGACTGCATAATGGCTTGGGATCGCAATCAAATGGCCGAACGCGCAGCGCAAGAGCTGCAAGACGGGTGGTATGTAAACCTAGGCATCGGCATCCCTACGCTGGTGTCCAATTACATACCTGAGGGAATGGATGTGACACTGCAATCCGAGAACGGCATGCTGGGTATGGGTGCATTTCCAATCGATGGCGAAGAAGACGCAGACCTGATCAACGCAGGAAAGCAGACGATTACCGAGCTTGAACGAACATCATATTTCGACAGTGCAATGTCGTTCGGCATGATCCGAGGCGGCAAGATTGCCATGGCAATTCTTGGCGCAATGGAAGTCGCGGAAAACGGCGATCTGGCCAACTGGATGATCCCAGGCAAACTGGTCAAGGGTATGGGCGGAGCGATGGATCTGGTAGCCGGTGTCGGCCGCGTTGTCGTCGTGATGGATCATACCAGCAAGCATGGCGATAGTAAGGTGCTGAAGGAATGCACCCTGCCCCTGACCGGCAAGGCCGTGGTGGACAGGATCATCACCAATCTAGGCGTGTTGGACGTTGTAGAAGGCGGGCTTAAAATCGTCGAATGTGCCGACGGCGTAACCGAAGAAGAACTTCGCGCCGCGACAGAAGCGACCGTTATCTGATCGACTGCCGCTGAGGTAATAGAAAAGGCGCGACCATGCGGGCCGCGCCTTTTGCACTTATGGTACAGGTCTTGCACCCTGACTGTGATTACTACGGGCAGCGCCCTTAGTTCATTGCGACGAATACGCAGCCGTCTGAAATAAGCTCCGGTGGCGTCTGGCAAAGCCCTTTAGCAACTTGGAACGCAGCTAATACCTTGGGTACGTAATCACGCGTTTCAGCAAACGGTGGCACTCCGGCGTGTTTGCGGACTGTCCCCTCGCCGGCATTATAGCCTGCCAGCACTAAAATGGGATCACGGTCGAACTCACCCATCAACCAGTCAAGGTATTTGACGCCGCCGGCGATGTTTTGTGGCGCAGCAAAGCTGTCCTTGACGCCAAATCGGGCCGCCGTGTCTGGCATCAACTGCATCAAACCTTGGGCACCGGCGCCGCTGACCGCATCTGAACGCCCGGCTGATTCAACACTGATCACTGCAAGCACCAATGCAGGGGACACTTGAGTGCCGATGGTTGAACGCAGAATATCAATGCCGTTGGCCCTCGCAATCTCTTGCATCTGCTGCATTCGCGGGGCGGGCACTCTGGTGCTGGCGGTCGCCAAAGTCGTCATAGCAACTTCAAGCCTTCCCGGACCGGATTTGTCGACGGCGGGGGATACTCTTTCCCAAAACCAGTCGTACTGGCCCGGAGCCAAAGGCACGATCGCCCCGGATGCGGTGGCGACGACATCTGGCACGGCCATCACTTTTGGTTCGATGAATACATTGATCCGGCTGGTACTACCGGGCTTCGGCGGCTTAACTCGTTTCGCATCGAATGATGGAAAAGGCTTGGGCCCTTCGGCCCAAAGCACGGACCCTGCCAGCGCCCCTGCTACCAGAGAAACGGTGATTAATCGAAACATTGCTGCCTGCTTTTCAGTATTTTTTTAACTGCTCTTAATCGGGAATATCACACGATTCAGCTCCCCCGCCTAGCAAATCCTCAATCGGAACATGGCGATTTTGCCTTATTTGCCGTTATATAGCAGCAAGCCGCCTAAAAAAACCGGCCAAAAAACAAGAATTATTGCATATTTATCAGCGCTATACGCGACGCTGCATAAAGAAACTTAGCAAACCTTAAAATGTCACGTTTCTTGCCAAAATCATGCCCCAATCGAAAGGCTATATAGCGTCATACCAAGTCGAACAGGCGCTCAGTGAGAGAATAGCGTCAGACGTAAGACCCGGTTGACTAGAAACATTTCATGATCCTTGGAGGGACATACCATGATTAACTTTATCAAGAACTTCAGCAAAGACGAATCCGGTGCTGTGACTGTTGACTGGGTCGTATTGACTGCTGCCGTAGTTGGCCTTGCCGTTGCAGCATATAGCTCGATCGAAACTGGCGCAAAAAGCCTGACCAGCGACACGGCAACCTACATGACAGGCAAAAAGCCCACCTAATAGCTTTACAGCTATTCAACTGAACATCATTGGCCGCATTCTGCACGACAGGGTGCGGCCAAATTTAATTCATCCGAGCAACACCAAGGTCGATTTGATATGTTTTTAAGGTTGAAAAAACTCTGGCGTCGGGAAGAAGGTGCTGTAACCGTTGATTGGGTCGTTCTTTCGGCTGCCATCGTTTTGCTGGCTGCATTGATCATCTCAAGCATGACGACAGGTACGGTTGATCTTGCT
>DRFG01000275.1 GCA_011050655.1 Roseobacter sp. | reverse complement strand
TTCCGTACCTGTTTCGCGGGGCCCTGGATATTCATGCCAGAGCAATCAATGACGAGATGAAGATTGCTTGCGCTCATGCTCTGGCGAACCTTGCCCGTGAGGACGTGCCGGACGAAGTGGCACTGGCCTATGGCAAGAACCTGAGTTTTGGGCGCGACTATATCATCCCCACGCCATTTGATCCGCGTCTGATTCACCGTATCCCACCTGCCGTTGCTCGCGCGGGCATGGATACTGGTGCCGCTCGGCGACCGATCATTGATATGGATGCCTATGAGTTAAGTCTGAAATCCAGAATGGACCCGACGGCCAACATCTTGCGCGGCATCAATGCTCGGGCACGGGCAAATCAAGCGCGGATGATCTTTGCGGAAGGTGACGACCCCAAGGTATTGCGCGCTGCGGTGATGTATCAGCGGTCAGGATTGGGCAAAGCACTGGTCGTCGGGCGGGCTGATGACGTCAAGGAAAAGCTGTCTGTAGCAGGGCTGGCCGATGCTTATCGCGAGCTTGAAATCGTTAATGCTGCCAATACCACTTATCTGGATACCTATAAATCGTTTCTCTACGATCGCCTAAAGCGGAAGGGGTCGGACCATAAAGACATTCACCGGCTTGCCGCCCGCGATCGCCATGTATTTGCCTCGCTTATGCTGGCGCATGGTCACGGCGACGGGCTGGTTACGGGTGCGACACGCAAATCAGCTCATGTGTTGGAAAGAATAAACCATGTTTTCGATGCTAACGCGGAGCATGGTGCCGTGGGTATCACGGCGCTTTTGCATAAGGGCCGGATTGTTTTTATAGGTGATACTCTGGTGCACGAGTGGCCGGACGAGGTGGATCTTGCCAACATCGCCGAAAGCGGTGCCAAGGTGGCACGCCATATGGGTTTGGAACCGCGCGTCGCCTTTGTGAGCTTTTCGACATTTGGCTATCCCGTGTCCGAACGGGCTGAAAAGATGCAGCGAGCACCGGATGTATTGGATGCCCGTGGGGTTGATTTCGAATACGAAGGCGAAATGACCGTTGACGTAGCTCTGAACGTCGCAAGCCAAAAGAACTATCCATTCTCTCGCTTGACTGGCCCTGCCAATATTCTGGTTGTTCCAGCGCGGCATTCGGCAAGTATATCGGTCAAATTGATGCAGGAAATGGCAGGTGCGACTGTCATCGGGCCGATCCTGACGGGGCTTGATAAGTCAATTCAGATCTGTTCGACCACGTCTACTGCGAACGACATCTTGAATATGGCAATCTTGGCGGCTTGCAAGGTTGGCGAATGATCTGGAATCTCGGCTCTATTAACGCTGATAACTTCTATTATCTGCGTCACCTTCCCGGGCCGGGAGAAACGATAACGGCACGTGAATTCCGGCAGGGATTGGGCGGTAAGGGCGCGAATATGTCTGTTGCCGCCGCTCGGGCCGGTACCCGTGTCATGCATATTGGCGCGGTGGGCAAGGATGGGAAGTGGGCAAAGGACCGGTTGCTGGAATATGGGGTCGAGACAAAATATATCAGCTTAGTCGATACGGTGACCGGTCATGCCAACATCTGTGTGAGTGATGATGGCGAGAATTCCATCGTGATATCTCCTGGTGCGAATTACCAAGTCAGCGACAAAATGATAGGTGTGGCGCTTGCCGAAGCGTCACCAGACGACATTTTATTGATGCAGAACGAGACATTAAATCAACTATACGCAGGAGCGATAGCCAAGACGCTTGGGCTTCGTGTGATATACGCCGCAGCACCATTTGATGGGCAGACTACTTTACGGCTCATTGACCATGTGGACATTCTGGTTCTCAATCAGGTCGAAGCAGCGGAACTGGAGACTTTGATCGGAGCGGGTCTGGATACTTGCCTTGTTGATGACATCATCGTGACCTTAGGGGCGAATGGGTGCAAATGGGTGTCTAATCAAACCAATACGACCCATACCTTTCCTGCTTATAAGGTGGACGCCATTGATACGACGGGTGCCGGAGACACCTTTACCGGTTACTTAGCGGCGGCACTTGACCGCCGCTTGACCATGCCGAATGCAATTACCTTGGCGATGCAGGCAAGTGCGCTGATGGTGATGCGTCAGGGCACCGCCGATGTTATCCCGGATCTCAAGGACATCGAAGACTATGGATTTGATGATACACGTTAATGCGTGAACGGTGCTGCACTGCCCCAAAGCTGTTTCACACGCTGATCGCGCCCGCAGCCATCGCGATAGCGTTTATAAGCAACTGATTTTTTTACTGCCAGGCCGACGCTTGAGAATGCCAGCCTTTCGCTGCTTTTATAGTAGTCCTGATGATAAGCGTCCGCAGGGTAAAAAGCAGTCTTCCCGAGCACCGGAGTCACGATCTTCTGGCCAAGGGCAGCTTGGGCCTGAGCTTTGGCTTTATTCGCAGCTGATTGCTGTGCCGCATCCTTTGCGAAGATTGCTGTGCGATAGCTGTCTCCACGGTCACAAAATTGCCCACCCGCATCTGTGGGATCTACAGAGCGAAAAAACATTGAAAGCAGTTGGTCCAGACTGACAACAGCGGGGTCGAATTGGATTTGAGCCACTTCGTAGTGCCCGGTACCACCGGCTGTGACTTGCTTATAAGTTGGGTTCTTGACAGTGCCTCCCGCAAACCCCGAAATGACTTCTTTCACGCCTTTGACGCTTTCGAAGTCGGATTCTACGCACCAAAAGCACCCGCCAGCCACTAAAAGTGTCTCTGACCCGGCAGCTTTGGCGTTTGTCGCTTGCATGATTAGCCCCAATGAGATGGCGGCAGACAGTGCAATGATCCTAACATTATAACCGAAATTCATATTTTAGATCCTCCATAAGGGACGGTGGCGGCAATATCGAAATGACGCAATACACGGCTTGGCGATGTCACGCGCTAGTGATTTCAATTTCAGACTTGGCGTGGACCGCCGAAGTTCTTAGCGTCTGGCAAATCAAAGGGAGTTTTTATGCAAGAGCATGTCACCACGCATCAGGCTGAAGAAGACGCTCGAAACGACGCTATACTAATATACCTAAACGAAGAAATCATACCAAAGGCGCAAGCCTTGGTCAGCGTTTACGACAGCGGTTTTATGCTGGGCGATGGTATCTGGGAGGGGCTGCGTCTGTATGATGGGTGTTGGGCCTTCATTGACGATCATTTTGATAGGTTATTCGAGGCCGCCAAAGCCATTGATTTAGATATCGGTCTGACCAGAGGAAATCTAGTATCAGCCTTATTAGAGACACAACACGCCAACAAAATGAGCACAGATGCTCATGCTCGGTTGATGATTACGCGGGGGGTAAAAATGCGGCCCTTCCAGCATCCGTCCTTGTCGAAATCAGGCCCTACCATCACGATTATTATGGAGCATTCCCGCCCCAGTATCCCAAGACCTATTCGGCTTGCCACGGTACCGCATATGCGCGGCCTGCCGATGACGCAGGACCCCAAGTTGAACAGCCATTCGAAATTGAATTGTATTCTAGCTTGCATAGCTGCCGAAAAAGCAGGGGCCGACGAAGCCTTGATGCTGGATATTAACGGTTTCGTTAATACAACCAATGCCTGCAATTTTTTCATCGTGCGCAAAGGGGCCGTTTGGACCAGCACGGGTGACTATTGTATGAACGGTATTACCCGGCAGAAGGTGATCGATTTGTGCCATACCCATGATATCCCCATATACGAGAGGAATTTTTCATTGGTAGATACCTATGGCGCGGATGAAGCATTCTTAACAGGAACCTTTGGGGCTCAGACGCCGGTTGCCTCGGTAGATGGTCGCCAGATCGGTACGGGCGATATGGGTCCGGTCACCCGGCGGCTTCGCGGGCTTTATAAGGATTTGATCAAAGAGGAGTGCAGCTAATGCGGATCGCTATGTGGTCGGGCCCGCGCAACCTTAGCACAGCGATGATGTACAGCTTTGGCAACAGGGCGGATTTTTCTGTGATGGATGAACCGTTTTATGCTGCGTACCTAGCCCAAACTGGATCACCGCACCCGATGTCTGATCAGATAATCGCAGCGCATCCTACCGATCCCGTCAAAATTGCTGCGTCGTGCCTAAACGAGGGTGCACCGCATCTATATATGAAACACATGCCTCACCACATGCTTGATGGGTTTCCGATGGATTGGGCTAAGGATTGTGTGAACATCCATCTTATACGCCATCCAGCGCGTGTAATTACCAGTTATACCATAAAACGTGAGATTCCGACCTTCGAAGACATTGGATTTGGTCAGCAGACGGCTCTGTATAACCAGATCGGCGGGTTGGTAATTGATTCATCAGATATCCGTGATGATCCCGAAGGTATGTTGCGCAAGCTGTGCGCGGCTATTGATCTTGCTTTTGATCCGGCCATGCTTCGTTGGCTAGCCGGAGGCCGTAGCGAAGACGGCGTCTGGGCGTCGCACTGGTATGGCGCGGTGCATCAAAGTACCGGATTTGCGGGAGCTGAAGGGGCGCTGCCCAAGCTTAGTGGGAAGGCTCATGACGTGATGATACAGGCACAGCCACACTATGACCTGCTATATGGCCAGCGGGTTAGGTGAGATCACGAATATTGGGAAAATTTGCCAATATATCCTGTTCCACGAATGTGGCTGAGAGGTCAGCAGTCTTGGGTGCTTGCGAATATGACCTTCAGGTTTAAAAAATTGAAATTTTGTCAAAGCCGTAGCCAAGGTTATATAGTTATGTAAACCCGAATACCGCCTTTGAAATAGCCCAGACAGCGCACTGCTCTGTCTGGGCTATTTAGTGTCTAACACTCACTTCTTTAGGCGTTTGTCCCGAGCAGCGAGTAGTTTGAGGCGCAGTGCGTTTAGTTGAATAAATCCTGCTGCATCTTTTTGATCGTAAGCGCCGGCATCGTCTTCAAAAGTCACGTGAGCTTCGGAATAAAGCGAATGTTCAGACCAGCGGCCCACGGTGCGTGCATGACCCTTGTATAGTTTCAACCGTACAGTGCCGGTGACATGGGTTTGCGATGCGTCAATCGCCGCTTGCAGCATTGTGCGTTCGGGGCTGAACCAAAAACCGTTATAAATCAGTTCGGCATAACGCGGCATCAGCTCGTCCTTCAGGTGCATCGCACCCCGATCAAGCGTGATGGATTCGATTCCACGGTGCGCTTCCAGCAACAAGGTACCGCCAGGGGTTTCGTAGATTCCCCGTGATTTCATACCCACAAACCGGCCCTCGACAAGGTCGAGGCGCCCACACCCGTGTTTACCGCCCAATTCGTTTAGCTTGGTCAAAATCGTCGCGGGTGACATTGCTTCGCCATTGATGCTGACCGCATCGCCGCGTTCAAAGCCAACTTCAACATATTCGGGTTCGTCAGGTGCCTGTTCTGGGGAAACGGTGCGTTGGTACACGTATTCGGGCGCGTCAACTGCCGGGTCTTCCAGCACTTTGCCTTCGGAGGATGTGTGCAACAGATTGGCATCGACGCTAAACGGTGCCTCGCCACGTTTGTCCTTGGCTACGGGAATTTGATTTTTCTCGGCAAATTCAAGAAGTTTCGTACGACTGGATAGATCCCATTCGCGCCAGGGGGCGATTACTTTGATATCAGGGTTCAACGCATACGCTGCAAGTTCAAAGCGTACCTGGTCATTCCCCTTACCGGTAGCACCATGGGCCACGGCGTCTGCACCGGTTTCGGCGGCGATCTCAACCAATCGCTTTGAGATAAGTGGGCGTGCAATAGATGTGCCCAGCAAATAAAGACCTTCATACACTGCGTTGGCGCGGAACATCGGGAATACGAAATCGCGTACGAATTCTTCGCGCAGATCTTCGATATAAATTTCGGATGCACCCATCATTTCGGCTTTGGCGCGGGCAGGTTCCAATTCCTCTCCCTGTCCCAAGTCGGCGGTAAACGTCACCACCTCGCAGCCATATTCTGTTTGCAGCCATTTCAGGATGATCGAGGTATCAAGCCCACCGGAATAGGCGAGCACAACTTTTTTGGGCGCGGACATGATGTTTCCTTTGCGGTTTGCATCGCGAAGTATCTGTTTTTCCAGATATGGGCAAGATTGAAGGCTGCGTTGACCACGCGCGCAAGGGGTCGTATCGACATATAGACCGATTATAGGCAATTTAATGACCGATACCTTTCAAAAAGCAGCGCGTAGCGCCACCCAAGCAATGCGTGACGTGTTTCAACCCACGCCGTTGATGCGGAATGATCATCTATCTGAAAGGTACGAGGCGGATATCTGGCTTAAGCGCGAAGATTTAAGCCCGGTTCGGTCCTACAAACTGCGCGGTGCATTCAATGCGATGCGCAAGGTTATCCCCGTGCAAACGCAATTTGTCTGCGCAAGTGCGGGAAACCATGCGCAGGGCGTTGCGTTCATGTGCAGCTATTTTGGCGTAAAAGGTGTGATTTTCATGCCGGTCACCACGCCGCAGCAGAAAATCCAAAAAACAAAGATGTTCGGCGGGGCGCAGGTGGAGGTCCGGCTTGTTGGTGACTATTTTGATAAAACATTGGCCGCTGCGCAACAGTTTTGCCGACAGGAGTCTGCCCATTTCCTATCGCCCTTCGACGATGATGACGTCATTGAAGGACAGGCATCTGTCGCGGTCGAAATCGAGAAACAGTTAGGCCGCGTGCCAGATCATATCATCTTGCCGGTGGGCGGAGGCGGGCTGTCATCAGGTATTTTCAGCTATTTTGGGAGTGCCAGTAATTATACTTTTGTTGAGCCAAAAGGTGCCCCGAGTCTGGCCCGTGCACTGCAAAATGGTGCGCCTATAGATATTTCGCCGATCAATAGTTTCGTCGATGGTGCCGCAGTGGCCATGATCGGTCAGAGAAATTTTGATCGACTACAGCAAATTGACTCGAGCGCGGTCATAAACTTGGCAGAAGACCGAATCTGCGCGACAATCATCGAGATGTTAAATGTCGAAGGTATTGTACTTGAGCCAGCTGGTGCTCTTTCGATCGAGGCGCTGGGCGAAGTTGCTGAACAAATCAAAGGAAAGACCGTCGTATGTATCGCCTCTGGCGGTAATTTTGATTTCGAGAGGTTGCCCGAGGTAAAAGAGCGTGCGCAGCGGTATTCAGGCGTGAAAAAATATTTCATCTTGCGAATGCCCCAACGTCCCGGCGCACTGAAGGAGTTCTTGAATACCCTCGGTCCCGATGATGATATTTGTCGATTTGAATATCTGAAGAAATCTGCCCGAAACTTCGGATCGGTACTGATTGGGATCGAAACACGGTCGCCGGACAGTTTTGGCCTTATTCAATCTCAGTTAGATGATGCCGGTTTTACATATACTGACATCACGAATGACGAAACATTAGCGCAATTCGTTCTGTAAGGTCACGTGAGACCAGTATTATTGATTGCGCTTAAAAACTTTACTTTAGACGCCTTATAGGTTGCCAAAAGGTTGGCGGTATGACGTAATTCATCCGAATTATTGGGCAGTATCTCGTGCCTTTTTCGACATTCTGCCGAAAATCCCACAAAACCCAAATTCAACGCGCTTCCTTGCAAAAAATGCAGCTCTTCGGTGATATCGATCTGATTGGGGACATTTTCCAGATGCTTTAATGTATCTTCCACTTCTTCAAAAAAAACTTGAATAATTTCGTCGAAGCTATCCCGCCCAATGTCGTTACACAGCCCGTTGACATACGCCCAATCAATCACGTTCCACCCCTAGTTTGATGGTTATTCATTAAGGCGCTAAGATTAACGCGGTGTGTATCCGCCCGTTAAATTCAATAAAAATGTTAGATTCACCATCTCTTAATCCGCACTGTCTAACGATCAGACAACGGATTTTTGAGTGCATGATGAATGTTGTTAGCGTGTCCCACTACCGCAGAAATTTTAGCGACCCGACAAAATAGGGTTCCGCGGTTGGTAATGGTTGTTGACGACAGTAAATTGCAGCGTCGAATACTTGCCGCATACCTCACGCGCTGGGGCTTTGCGGTAGTCGAGGCGTCATCAGGAGATGATGCGCTGGAAAAATGCCGTCACTGTGTACCGGATATGGTGTTAAGTGACTGGATGATGCCCGGTATTTCAGGGTTGGAATTTTGCCGGGCTTTTCGCGCTCTTTCTCAGGATGAATACGGGTATTTCATCCTGTTGACGTCCAAACATGAAAAAGCCGAGGTCGCGAAAGGGTTGGACAGCGGCGCAGATGATTTTTTAACCAAGCCTGTAGATCCTGATGAATTGCGTGCCAGAATCGCTGCGGGCGAGCGTATTTTGGAAATGCAGCGAGAGCTTACTGAAAAAAATGGGATAATTTGGGATACGCTTGGGGAATTACAACGTATTTACGCCTCCTTGGATAGAGATCTTATCGCGGCGGAAAAGCTCCAAAAATCCTTGATCAGCGACTCTACGCGGCAGTTCGAAACCGGAAGACTGTCGTTAATGCTACAATCAAGCGGGCATGTTGGCGGTGATCTGGTTGGATTTTTTCCGGTAGGCGCAGACAAACTTGGTTTGTTTGCGATGGACGTTTCCGGGCACGGTATCAGTTCCGCGCTAATGACAGCGCGCCTGGCAGGATATTTATCCGCTTCAGCACCGGATCAGAATATAGCGCTACACCGCACTGAGGATGGCAGCTATCGGATGAAGCCCCCTGATGAGGTTATAGTAAAGATAAACGATCTGTTGCTGAGCGAGACGGAAACGGAGCACTATCTTACCCTTTTGCTGGCCCAGATAGATCTCAAAACTGGTAAAGTCCTAATCTCGCAAGCCGGTCACCCACACCCTGTCGTGCAGCGCCAAGATGGCCGGATCGAATATTGCGGCACGGGCGGATATCCCGTCGGGCTTCTCGAAGACGCGACTTTTGAGCAATTTATAGTGCAACTATATCCCGGTGACCGCTTGCTGATTCTGTCCGATGGTGTGACGGAATGTCCGGATAGTGACGGGAATATGTTGGTGGAAACATGCTTGGACGCCATGTTGCACGACCTGCATGAATTTGACGGCCCGTGTATGTTTGACGCTATGTTAGAAAAGCTTCTTGAGTTTTCACGAGGCGAAAGCTTTCCCGACGATGTGTCGGG
>DRFG01000274.1 GCA_011050655.1 Roseobacter sp. | reverse complement strand
AGATGTGTATAAGAGACAGAAACCATTCGTCACCAGTTTCTTCAGATCATCCGCAGCGCGCGCCTGCATCCGCGCGGGAATTTCTTCAGAGAAAAGCTCAATCAGGAGGTCGGGCATGGGGTTCGTACCTTTCGGGGCCGCGTGTCGTTCGGAGCGATTAAATGTTTTTCGCGCCGAACGCGAGGGTGTTCAAATGCCAAAGCTGCATGATGTCAATTGCCGGGGCGTTCGGGACATGCCTCGCCCACCACCGTCCCGTCATAGGACTTGTCACCACAATCGTTCAACTCATGCCAGATATAGCCGCGCCCGTCCGAGGTGATCGCCACGATCCGGTCGACACCAAAGTGAACGTTTTTCTTGCTGAGAAACGTAAGCGCGGTACCTGCCTCAAGCTCTGCGCCGATTTCGGCCGCGTCGAAACAGTCGAACCAGCCTGGTGCATTGCGCGGCACGATATCTTCGCTGATCACATAGGTTTCAGACAACATCGCCAAGCTCAGGCTTGTGTCAAAGCAAGCGCGATACCGGATTGGCGAACTTTCCGCATCAATGCCGCGAAAGTTTTCCGTCAGGATCGGTTCAGGTTCATTCGTAGATAACGAAACCAGCTCGACCCCGTGCTTGGGAACCAAGACTTCGTGGTAGAACCCGAAAACCTGCAAGTAATAGATTGTGATACCCGCGATTGCTGCAATAACCAAAATGACAATCCCTACAATTTTACCGCTCATGCTGCATCTTCCTTCCAGCCGCCCGCGCGGGTTTGCACGAAAGCATCTGCACAGGCCTTTGCAAGCGTCCGCACGCGACCAATGTACGCTTGGCGCTCAGTAACTGAAATGACACCGCGTGCATCAAGTAGATTGAAGATATGGCTGGCTTTTATGCACTGGTCATACGCCGGGTGCGCCATGATGATACGTTTGCCGGTTTTGGGGTCTTGCGCATCCTGCGAAAGGATCGATTTGCATTCATTCTCGGCCTCGACGAAATGATCCAGCAGCACGTCGGTGTTGGCTACATCGAAATTCCACCGGGCATATTCTTCTTCGGTTTGTTTGAAAATATCACCGTAGCTCAGCGCGATAGGAGCATCGGGGTCATTAAACGGCATATCCATTACGTGGTCGACACCCAGCACATACATCGCAAGCCGTTCCAGCCCATACGTTAGCTCGCCCGACACAGGATGACAGTCGTGCCCGCCGACTTGCTGGAAATAAGTGAATTGCGACACTTCCATACCGTCGCACCAGACTTCCCAACCCAGACCCCATGCTCCCAAGGTCGGGCTTTCCCAGTCATCTTCAACAAAGCGGATGTCATGCAGAGCCACGTCGATGCCGATCGCCTCGAGCGACCCAAGGTACAGTTCCTGAAGGTTAGGTGGGCTGGGCTTTATCAGCACCTGATATTGATAGTAATGTTGTAAACGATTGGGGTTTTCGCCATAACGCCCGTCGGTCGGACGCCGCGATGGTTGCACATAGGCCGCCGCCCACGGGTTAGTGCCAAGTGCGCGAAGTGTCGTTGCCGGGTGGAACGTCCCTGCCCCCACTTCCATGTCGTAGGGTTGCAAAATAGCACAGCCCTGACGCGCCCAATATGATTGGAGGGCGAGGGTGATTTCCTGAAACGAACGGGGGCGATGAACCGGATCGGACATGAGTAATTGCCTTTGCTGCTGCGGGTCTTTCCTACGGCGCTGCCGCGGGAGGGTCAATTGGCAGCTTTGTGATGAATTGCCGCGCGACAGGCATGGCATTTTATCTCCTTTCCTGCTTATCTGCTGCAACTTTAATCCCTTGAAAGCACGTATTCCTATGACGCGACTGTTTTTGGCACTGCTTGCCGCCCTTTTTCTTCTTCCCGCTACCGTCGGCGCTCAATCTGCCGACGAAGTGGTCTGGATCCAGATCGAAGCGCAACCGAACCTGTCGAGCGCTACTGAAAGGGCCCGCGCCTATGGTGGCAGCCTAGAAGATGTGAACGGATTCGCGCTAGGGGGCGGATGGTACGGAATCGCCGTCGGGCCATATTTGCGCGGTGACGCGGAGCTGTTGTTGCGAAGCTACCGGCGCGAAGGTCTGGTGCCGCGCGACAGTTTTATTCAAGTCTCGCAAAAGTTTCGTCAGCAGTTCTGGCCGGTGGGCGCGAATGTACTGAACATTCCGACAATCGAACCCATTAATCCGAACGCTGATACGCAGCCGCAGGCTGACACCTCAATTACTCAAACCGTGCTACCCCCCGCAGACCAGGCACCAGAGCCAGAAACCACATTGACGACTCAAGCGCCAGTTCTTCCTGCCGCCCCCGTCGACGAAACCTTGGACGAAGCACGTCGTAGCGAAAGAGATCTGGACCGGGGACAGCGCGAACAGCTCCAGATTGCCTTGGAGTGGGCTGGATTTTACAACAGCTCAATTGACGGGGCCTTTGGACGCGGAACACGCGGATCAATGGCGCAATGGCAAGAGGCAAACGGTTATGAGGTAACCGGCGTCTTGACCACTTTGCAGCGTGCGGCATTGCTAGGGCAATACAACGCCGTTCTCGAAGGTATCGGTCTGAAACCTGTGTTGGATACCCAAGCTGGAATCGAAATGATCTTACCAACGACGATGGTAGGCTTTGACAAGTACGAACCACCTTTCGCCCATTACAATAGCATCGGGGACAGTCAGGCACGGGTTTTGCTCATCAGTCAATCAGGTGACAGGGACACATTGTATGGTCTGTATGACATCATGCAGACACTGGAGATCGTACCCGAGCAAGGCCCGCGCGAGCGCAAATCCGACAGCTTTGAGCTGATCGGAGAAAACGGCCGCATCATCAGCCAAACCCAAGTCACGTTGCAAGATGGCGAGATCAAAGGCTTTACGCTAATCTGGCCAGCCGGTGACGAAGACAGGCGCCGCAGGGTTATCACCGAGATGACGAAAAGCTTTACCCGTCTGCCAGGCGTCTTGAATGCCACCGCCGGCGGTGGCGACGATCAAGCGATTGATCTGGTGTCAGGCCTTCAGGTTCGCTTGCCTAAGATTGCGCGTTCAGGCTTTTTCGTCGACAAGCGGGGGACGGTTGTGACGACTTCGCAGGCGGTTCAAAATTGCAGCCGCCTTACATTGGATGACGACACCGAATTGGATGTTGTTATCGATGACACAAACAGTGGGGTCTCTCTGCTCAAGCCGCGCACTCCGCTCGCACCTATCAAAGTGGCGACGTTCAACACCGTGCCGCCCCGATTACAGTCAGAAATCGCCGTTGCAGGTTTCCCCTACGAAGGTGTTCTGGGTTCCGCGACGATTACCTTTGGTTCACTTGAGGATGTACGCGGCCTGCAAGGTGAAGAAAACATAGCACGGCTCTCGGTTGCCTCGCAAAAAGGCGACGCGGGAGGACCGGTTTTCGATACAAAGGGCCAGGTATTAGGGATGCTGCTGCCACGCAGCGATGACGCGCAGCAGCTTCCCGACGAGGTAAAGTTCGCAGCCGAAGCAAAACTGATCGCGGATTTAGCCCAAAAAGCTGGTGTCACCGTGACAACGGTATCAGAGGCCGATTCGGCATCTATCAAGCCGCAGGATCTTCGTGAAAACGCCAAGGACATGACCGTATTGGTCAGCTGCTGGGAATAGAAAAACCGCTTCGGGACCGATGCCTGCTAAAAGCATCGGTCCCCTGCCATTCCACCAGACTTAGCGGGCAGTTTGGGGTGTCAGATAAATCAGGGTTGGCCGATCGGCATTGAATGCTTCGGCCAGCACTTTGGGAAGGTCCGCAAGACTATCAGGAGCCGTGGCCAATGCGCCGAATGCTTCTGCCAATTTGCAAAAATCCGGATTGTGAGCAACCACAGCATTGGGTGCTATCTGTGCCCGCGTCATGCTGTCTTCGATTTCGCCGAGCTTGCCATTGTCCCACAGGATAATCGGCAGCGGCAAGCCCAGTTCAACAGCAACGCCTAGCTCCTGTAGCGTGTAGTGAAATCCGTAGTCTCCGATGATGGCCACGGTGGGCAAACCAGGCCTACCGATGGCCCCGCCGATTGCGGCAGGCGTGGCATAACCAAGCGTTCCAAATCCGTAAGGGTGATGCCAGTGGCCGGGACGGTCCATGTCCCACACTTCTTTCGCGGCATAGGCGAATTGCGTCATGTCAGAATAGATCATCGCATCCTTGGGCAAGGCCGCTTGCACTGCGTCCACCACAGACAGGATACCCGGACGCTCTGCATCGATTTCGGATCGCCAGCGGGTGCGCCATATTGCAGTTTGCTGCGCGGTCCATTCTGTGTGCAACGCCTCAGGTATGGCCTGATCAAGCGCCGCCATAACGCTCGTTGCATCTGCCAGAATACAGGTTTGGGCTGCCTGCTGGTCTGCCAGCACCAACGGGTCGATATCGACCCGTATCATAGCGGCGCTATGGCCAAGCGCGCTGCGCCAGATATCGACCTCGGCAAGTTCGGTACCGATCGCGATCACAAGGTCAGCTTGGGCAATCACGTCGACACTTGAAGCCCGTGCCAAGCAAGACCCGAAATGCAGCGGCGCATCCCCGGCCACGATGCCACGCCCGGCATAGGTCGTCATGCTTGCCGCTTGCCAGCGGTCCAGCAGCGCCGTGGCATTTTCTATTTTCACCGCGCCCCCGCCAAAGACGAACAACGGGCGTTTCGCTGCCCGTAATTGTGCCGAGAGCAGCGCGACATCTTCCGCTGTCGCGGCGGGTCGTTTCGCGGTAACCGATAACGGCTTGGCCGCAACGGCACCTGCTTCTAACACTGCGATCGGAATGGACAGATGCTTGGACCGTGGGCGTCGTGTGACGAATTCTGTCAGGGCGCGGTCAATCAGCCCATACGCCGCCTGTGGTGTCTGCGCGACCTCGGACCAATCGCACACGGTCTCGGCGGCGGCACGCTGGTCTTTCATCTGGTGAAGCTGGCCCTTACGTGCAGCGGTTTCATCAAGGCACGAGGACAGCACCAGCAAGGGAACTGAATCGCTATAGGCCTGCCCCATTGGCGTCATGGTGTTACACAGGCCCGGCCCGGTGATGACATAGGCAACCCCGGGTTTACCTGTCGCCCGCGCGTAGCCGTCCGCCATAAAACCTGCGCCCTGTTCGTGTCGTGCCAGCACATGGGTCAGCCCAGCTTCTTCAATGCCACGGTACATCTCTTGGTTATGAACCCCGGGAATGCCGAATATCACTTCGACGCCGCGCGATTTAAGCATGTGTGATATCTGTGCACCCAAGGGGCGGGTTTGCGTGTCACTCATCATGCTCTCCAAAATTTAAATGTAAGAATGACGTATACCGCCATCAATTCTAACCGCCCTATCAACATCGCCGCAGTCAGTATCCACTTGGCAGTGTCATTCAACGTACTGAAATTACCGGCAGGGCCGATAATATGACCCAATCCGGGCCCGATATTGCCCAAAGCAGCCCCCGCGCCGGAAATAGATGTAACAAAATCCAGCCCCGTCATGCTGAGCGCTACAGCAACCAGCCCCAAGGTCAGCGTGAAAAACATGAAAAATGACATGACCGAAATCATTACGTCGCCACTGATGGCGCGCCCATCATACCGCGGAGTAAATATACCATTGGGTGACCGGATCCGCCGCAACTGCGCGCGAATAGACGCAAACAGGAGCTGGTAGCGAAAGATTTTTATCGAACAAGCCGTTGACCCCGCGCAACCGCCGATCAATCCGGTAAAGAAAAACAAAGCAACGGGAAACGGCCCCCACGCCATGTAATCAACCGAGGCAAACCCGGTACCTGAAATAATCGAGGTAATATTGAACAGCGCTTCGCGCAGTGACTGTTCCCAATGCTGTGGAAATACCGTGCGAATTGAGAAGAACACAATCAACACCAAAACGGTGATCGTCATCAGAAAGCCGCGCACCTGCGGGTCTCGGTGCAGCGCCATAGGGCTGCCATTAAGCAGTTGAACATAGCGGACGAAAGGCAGTGCCGCGAGCACCATAAAGATGGATGCGGCGTATTCGGCATTGCCTGAAAATGTACCGAACGATGCATCGTAGTTCGAAAACCCGCCGGTCGAGACCGTGGTCAGCGCGTGCACGGTCGCGTCGAAAACATTCATCCCCAGTGCAAGATATGTAAGAGCACAGGCAAAGGTGAGCCAAACGTAAATAACTGATATCTGACTGGCGATTTGTCCAGCCCGGGGCAGGATCTTTCCAAATGTATCGAATGCTTCGGATTTGAAGATCTGCATCCCGCCCACACGTAGCTCAGGCAAGAACACCATCGCCACGACGATGATACCGATCCCGCCGAGCCATTGCAGAATGCCACGCCATAACAGCAACCCCTTGGGAAGATCATCAAGGCCGGTAAATACGGTGGAGCCCGTAGTGGTCATCCCCGACATGGCTTCGAAAACCGCGTCGACGAACCGCGCTTCCGTCGCCCCCAACATAAACGGTAAGGCACCAAACAATGGCAACATGAGCCAGACACCCGATGTCAACAAGAACGTCTGCTGGATCGTAAGCCCCTGCCTGACGCCATTCGCACAGGCCAAAGCGATCATGCTACCGCCCAGCATCGTGATCAGACCTGACTCAACAAAAACGGGCCAGTGGCCTCGACCTTCCGCGATATCCACCAACATGGGCACAATCATCGCGATGCCAAGCACCGCAACCAACAGGCCGATCACATATCCAACGGGTCGCATATCCAACATCTGCGCAGCGTTGGCGCGACGGCGCGCCAGTGTCAAGGATCAGCCCCGTTTGAGAACAAGAAACGGGGCGGGCTGTGGCGGGCCGGGCCGCATTGGCTGGGTCAGCCAAAGGCGTTTAGATATAGTAAACATCGCGGAAAACGTGGTGCACAATCGCGTCGCGCTTAAGTCCCATATCCGCCAGTTCCCGATCGCTTTTGGCTTGCAGCATTTCAACCTGGCGCAACCGACCCGAATTGGCGCTGGCGGAGACCATAAAACGGCCCACTGACACGAAGAACGACGCAACTCCCGAGACTGCCGATTTCAGCGCCGCTGGTTCGCCCTGAGCGAATGTCATTTGATAAGCCATGATTAAACCTCTGATTTTTCAGGCATTCCTGCCGTTTAGGTCCTCCCATGGGGGTACTATATACATGCCTTCAGAAGCATAAGAACCGCTATTTCTGCATGGCAGCATCCCAGTCACGCTGCGACGCGGCGTCGATCAAATGCATAAATTACCAGTGGTGTGCTTAGCCGGTATGGACCAGCGTATTAAACAGCTTTGGATCAATGCTTTGCGCAGCAAAGGTCGTACCTTGTGTCAGAATGCTGATCGCGTCATGACTGTGCAAGCTTTCTTGATGGCTGGCGATCACTCTGAAATCACCGATACGCGGATCAGCTTGCAACTGTTCGCAGAACAAACGGGCGGCATCTTCAACGAAAATCGGATTTGCTGCATTCAATTCCGCAAAGGCCTGCTCGTCCTCACGTTTAACCATTACCTGTGTTTCAGTCGGAACTGC
>DRFG01000273.1 GCA_011050655.1 Roseobacter sp. | reverse complement strand
GTTTACGCATGGCAGCGCACCATATGGCCGGGTTCCATCTCTCGCAAAGCCGGGGGGCTATTGCCTTCGAAACGAAAGCTTTCAGGCCATAACGCAGGAGAGCCAGCACCTTTGGCAACCAGATCTAGGTCAATAGGGCGGTTGATGTCCGGTTCGGGCTGCGCGGCGATCAATGCGCGGGTATAGGGGTGCTGGGGATTGTAGAATAATGTGTCGGGTGCGGCCTGTTCAACGACCACTCCGCGGCGCATCACGGCTACTTCGTCGGCGATACGTGCAACGACAGCCAAGTCATGACTGATAAACAGATAGCTCAGATTTGCGCGCTCTCGGATATCTTCCAAAAGCGATAGAATTTGTTCCTGAACGGAAACATCCAACGCCGAAGTCGGTTCATCGCAAATTAACAGCTTTGGGTCCAATGTCAGGGCACGCGCGATCGACAGACGTTGGCGCTGTCCGCCAGAAAAAGCATGTGGAAACCGTCGCAGCATGTCAGGGGTCAATCCGACCCAACGCAGCATTTCCGCTGCTTTGTCACGGCGATCCGACGCAGATCCGATGCCGTGTATTTCCATCGGTTCGGTCAATGCCTCTTGCACCCGCATGCGTGGGCTGAGCGATGAATACGGATCTTGAAAGACCATTTGCGCTTGGCGCTGAAACGCGCTCCGTTCGGTACCGGTCATCGTGTGGACGGCCAGTGGGGTTGCCCCCATCGCCGGGCGAAACAAAACTTCGCCCCCAGCGTCAGGGGGTTCAGCCCCGATGGCGATCCGGGCGCAGGTGGTTTTGCCCGATCCGCTTTCGCCGACAATTGCCAACGTCTTGCCACGCGCAAGTTGCAGGTCGATGTTCTGGCAGGCGGGAATGGTGACCGGTTTGCGCCATCCTGCGGCGCGCATCGTATAGGTTTTTGATACGTCCTTTAATGTCAGGATGATATCCTTGTCATTAGATGGCCGGGCAGGTGCCGCCACCTTCGGGATAGTCGGTGCCGCCGCAAAAAGCTTAGCCGTATAGGGGTGGGCCGGGGCTCTTAGGATGTCACTGGCCAAGCCCCGTTCCATCACGCGACCCTTGTGCATAACAACAACTTGCTGCGCCATATTGGCCACGACGCCCAGATCATGCGTGACCAATATGACGGCCATCCCGGTGTCTGCCTGAAGCGTTCGGATCAAACCCAACACCTGTGCCTGAGTGGTCACATCCAACGCGGTCGTGGGTTCGTCTGCAATCAGCAAATCGGGTTTGGCAACCATCGCCATCGCGATCATGGCGCGCTGGCGCATTCCACCGGACATCTCAAACGGATAGCTGTTCCACACCTGCTCTGGGTTGGCGAATCCAACCTCGTGGAACTGCTCGAGTACGACGCGTTTCGCTTCGGCTCGCCCCATGTTTCTATGCAGCCACAAAACCTCTGCTACCTGGTTCCCCAAACGGTGGAGAGGCGATAGCGATCGCATTGGTTCTTGGAAGATCATCGAAATTCTGTCGCCGCGTATCGCTCGCATCGCTTTTTCCGGCAAACTCATGAGATCAACCGTCTGCCCCCGGTTGGCAAATTGGACGGTGCCACCCCGTAACTGTGCCGCCTCGGGCAGCACCTGTAGCACCGATCGGCAGGTCAGTGTTTTACCCGAACCGCTTTCCCCAACCAAGGCCAGCGTTTCCCCGGCATTTACCGAAAAACTCACGCTATCCACCACAGGCGCGTCTTTACCAAATCCGATGGACAGGTCGTTTACATGTAAAAGCGCGGTCATGAGACTCCGGGGGGGGACAGAGAGAAAACGTCGAGCCGGAGTGAAGCCGAAAAAACCCACAGCGTCTAGGGGTACCATGTTAAAGTCCCGTTTCGCTTCACATTGTTAGGTGCAATCCCCATCTATCAAACTTGTCGTACAAAAAAGGAGCAGCAAATGAGCCGCCTAGATATTTTCATCAACCGTATGGTTTCGCAGCGGGCTTGCCTGAACCATGCTGCCGAATTGACAAAAGACCAGCCAGGCCCTGTGTTTGAACTGGGGCTTGGTAACGGTCGCACATTTCATCATATGCGTGAAATCATGCCCGATCGCGATATTTTCGTGTTTGAACGGGCTGTGGCGTCGAACCCTGACAGCACGCCAGCCGATGATAAGCTTATCTTGGGGGATGTTTACGATACTTTACCTGCGGCACTGTCACGGTTCGGCGCGACCGCAGGATTAGTTCACGCTGATCTCGGCGGGCACAACCTAGAGAAAAACGACGCCTTTGCCAAAGCTATTTCGCCGCTGGTCGAACCGCTTTTGACCATGGGGGGTGTGATGGTATCAAGTGACAAAATGTATTTCGAGGATTTGCATGAAATCGCCCTACCAAAAGAGGCGGTCCCAGGCAGATGTTTCATTTATCGGCGGCAGTAGACGAAATTTTACTTTGCTAAGGTGATGTAAATAATAGGTAAATTTTGGGGTAGTGCCGTAATTACGGCGCTGCCCCAAGTTTTGCTTGCAGCTTAAAATTTCCATCCCTAGGGTGCGGCGAGATATAATGAAACGATATTTCGCAGAGTGAAACAATCCTTGGGAGGGATTCATGACCTATATTAAAAACCTTGCGGTTGCCGCCGTGTTCGGTTTTGCCGCGTCCGTCGCAGGCGCTGAAACTGTACTTATCCACGGAGAGGCTGGCCCCAACCGTGGCGCACGCGCCAACGCATTGCAGTGGTTTGCCGACCAAGTGGCCGAACGCTCTGAAAATGATCTGCGTCTGGACATTCAATGGGGAGGAGCCCTGTTCAAATCCAACGCCGCAGTACAGTCGATCGGAGATGGTGTTGCCGACATGGGTTCCGTGATCGCTGTGTATTACCCGCAGGAAATGGCCGGCTATGGCATAGCGGATTTACCTGTCAATAACCCTGATGCCTGGGTCGGCATGCGCGCGACAGATGAATTGATGCGGACCAGCACCGAGATTGCCGAAAACCTAGCGGAAAAAAACCTTGTGTATATCGGCACTTGGACCACTAGCCAGGTGAACATCGGCTGCAAGGGCGATGCGATTCGGTCGGTTTCTGATATCGCAGGTAAAAAAGTGCGCGGCGTCGGTGCCTATGGCAAAGTCTTCGGCGACGAAGGTGCAAACATGGTGAACATGTCGATATACGACGCTTATCAGGGGCTGGACACCGGGTTGATCGATTGCAGCCAAGGCTATTCATATGCGGTAGCCGCGCTGAAGCAAGCCGAGGTGATGGACAACTATACCCTGCTTAACTGGGGGCAAGTCGGTGGCCTTGGCATTTTCATGAATAAAGACATGTTCGATAGCCTGACCTCCGATCAGCAACACGTGTTGACGGCGACGGGTGAGGAAATGTCCGATGAATTTGGCCGGATGATTACCACAGCCAATGACAACGCGATTGCCGCCATGAAAGAGCAGGGCGTTGAGATTATCGAACTGCCGGATGCCGAGCGCATGAAGTTGGTGGATGCAGGGCAAAAGTTCTTGGCCGAATGGGTTGATACCGCTAATGCAACCGGCCTTCCCGGACAAAAGTTGTTGGATGACTATCAGGCGCTGATCGTCAAATACACCGCTGAGCGTGACACCAACGGATACCCTTGGGCAGCGAAAAACAACTAAGACAAAGCTTTGGGAGGAGCCGGGACCATGTTGGTACCACTTGAGAAAATCCTGTTAGGGTTGGGCGCTGCTGCGGTCATTCTGCTGGGTATATTGATCACTACCAACGTGGTCGCACGGGCGGTATTTGCGTCCAGCGTGCCAGACAGCGTTACAATGGTCCGAGAATTGATGGTCGCGGCCATTCTCTTGCCGCTGGCTGCTGCAACTGCCAATCGCGCACACGTAAGTGTCGCGTTCATCTCAGACCGGTTTTCGCCTATGTTGCGATCTTGGTCGATAGTATTGGGGTCGGTCATGGGAATGATTGCCTTGGCCGCCCTAATCTATGCTGGTACCCGAGAATTCCTGAGCGTTTGGGAAAAGGGCAGCTTTTTCTATGGTGATTTGAACCTGCCCAAGTGGCCGGGGCGGTTGCTGTTTGTAATTGGGATCACCGCGTGCTGGCTGCGGCTGGCAGAGCTCGCCATCCGCGATATTCGCACCATCCTGTCAGGCGGCATCGTATCCGATGAACAAGATCACACAATAGAACTGCTTGCCGAAAACGAGGTGCTGTAATGGATGCGTCAACCATTGGCCTGATCGCGTTCGGCGCGGTTCTGTTGCTGCTTGCCTTGCGGGTGCCGATTGCATTTGCGCTGGCCAGCGTCGCGACTATCGCCACTTTCTTTATCTTCGCGTTTCGTACAGGCACCTTTATGCCGGAACGTGCGATCCGAGCCACCACATCAATGGTGTTCTCGAACTCGTTCGATCTGATCCATTCGTATGACCTATCGATGATCCCACTGTTTGTGGCATTGGGCCACATAGCCTACCGCGCTGACATCACAACAAAAATTTACCACGCGGCCAAGGTCTGGCTGACCCGGTTGCCCGGTGGCGTCGCGATGGCAAGTGTTATGGGCTGCGGCGGCTTTTCCGCCATCACAGGCAGTTCAATCGCCTGCGCATCCACGATGGGCAAGATTTGCACACCCGAGATGCTGCGCATGGGCTACGACCCACGTCTTGCCACCGCATCAGTCGCGGCGGGCGGCACCTTGGGGTCGTTGATCCCGCCATCGGTGCTGTTCATAATTTATGGCATTTTCACTGAAACTTCGATCTCTTCGCTGTTTCTGGCCGGGGTTCTGCCGGGGCTTCTGACTCTTGCGGGCTTCATTCTAGTGATTGCCGTCTGGGTCTGGCGCTCGCCAGAGATCGCGCCTTCTACCGCGACGCGGTATTCGACCAAAGAACGATTTGCTGCCGCTGCTGAAAGCTGGCCCGCCGTTTTGCTTTTCGTTTTAATTATAGGCGGCATATATGGCGGGATTTTCACAGCAACCGAAGCCGCTGCGGTCTGCGTAGTTGCTGCAACTTTGATAGGTTTTGCGCAGCGTAAACTGACATTGCAAGGCCTATGGGACGCGGTGAAGGAAACATGCATCCAAACATCGGCGATCTTTTTCATCGCGGCAGGGGCCAAGATATTCGTGGCGTTTATCGCACTGACAAACGTCGCACCGATGATCGTGAACGTCGTGGCACAAGCTGAACTGTCAGTGGTTGTGTTGATGCTGGCGATTGCCGCAATCTACTTGCTACTTGGCATGTTCCTTGATCCTATCGGGATTATGGTGCTGACATTACCGCTGATGATCCCACTGGTCGAAAGTTATGACCTGAACCTGATCTGGTTCGGTGTCGTAGTGATAAAGCTGTTGGAGATCGGCCTGATCACGCCCCCGGTCGGGTTGAATGTATTCGTCATCGCCAACGTGGTGGGTAAAGACGCACCTATCGACAAGATATTTGCAGGTATCACACGATTCCTGAGCGTAGATATCATAGTGCTGATCCTCATTATGTCGTTCCCGATGATCTCTTTGCTGATCCCGATGGCGGCACGATGAGCGGTGAAAATGTAGATCGCAAGTTTGCAAATACGCTGGCGAGAGGACTGGCCGTGTTGCGGGTTTTTCGGGCCAGTGACAGTGGTCTGACCCACGCGCAAATCGCCGAACGTACCGGCCTGCCAAAGCCTACTGTGTCGCGGCTTACCTATACTTTATGCGAACTTGGGTATCTCAGCCACGGAGGCCGAAATGACCGGTTCCGGTTGGGCCCATCGGCGATAGCGTTGGGGTCAGTTGCTTCGGTGGCGGTGAGCTTTCTGGATCTGGCCTCAGATGCCATGCAGCAGCTTGCCGATGATACAGGTACTTTGACACTTGTCGCAGTGCGCGACGATGCCAAGATGATGCTGGTACGCACATGGCGACCGCGGAACGCGTCGACAATATGGCTGGAGCCGGGGCACCGGATACCGGTCTTTGGGTCGTCATCTGGTATGGCCGTCGTGGCGTCACTTAGCGAAGAACGGTTTGAGCAGTTGACGCCCGAACCGGATATGCGAAGGTTCCGCGCGGAGGGGTATACACAATTGATAGGACAAGGCTTTGCCTATGCGCTGGAGGGCACGCGCTATGCCAGCACCATCAACGCAGTTAGCGTGCCTTACTTCGCCGATGAATTTGGCGAACCGGTCGCTTTTACGGCAGGCGCAATGCCGAACGATCTGTCCGACATGCGTATCCAAAACGAGGTTGGACCAGCCTTAAGGGAGGTCGTGCGCGGGCTTGAGAACCGCACGGGCCGTATCCCGGCACTGAGCCGACGAGATTAATTCAAGACCAAGGAATGTGCTAAATGACTGACGAGATTGGATATACCCGCCACGGCGATGTGGCCGTTCTACGGATCAAGAACCCCCCGGTCAATGCGCTGTCCCATGCTGTCCGTGAGGGGCTAGTTGCCGGTATGGACCAGGCCGAAGCCGATGAAGGTGTCAAAGCCGTTTTGGTCGTTGGCGATGGCCGAGCGTTCATCGCAGGTGCTGACATTACCGAGTTTGGCAAAACCCCGCGTGAACCGTTTCTACCCGATGTCTGTGCGCGGATCGAATCTTCGCCTCTGATCGTCGTCGCATCCATGCATGGTGTGTCGCTTGGCGGCGGGCTCGAAATTGCCATGTCAGCACATTACCGCATCGCTCAACCCTCGGCCAAGGTGGGGCTGCCCGAGGTTCATTTGGGTCTGATTCCCGGTGCCGGTGGTACACAGCGACTTCCGCGTTTGATCGGCGTGGATGCTGCACTTGATCTTATTACCTCTGGCCGCCAAGTAAAAGCAGACGAGGCCGAAACTCTCGGTATAATTGACAAAATCATCGAAGGCGATCCTCAAGACGTTGGCTTGGCCTATGCTGAGAACCTGATCGCAAACGATGCGCCAAGACGCGCCATAAGCGAAATGAAAGCGCCCGCGCCTATCGACTGGGACGCTGCATATGACGGTACCTTGAGAAAGGGCCGTGGCCAGATTGCTCCGGCGCAAGCTGTTCGCGCAGTGCAGGCATCGGTCGAATTGCCCTTCGATCAGGGCATGCAAGCCGAACGCGAAATGTTTATGGATCTGATGAAGACAGACCAGCGCCAGGGCATGATCCATGCCTTCTTTTCGGAACGCGCCGTCGGTAATCTACCCGAGCTGAAAGGCGTAGAACCTCGAGCGCTGCAATCCATTGGCATCATCGGTGGTGGCACGATGGGGGCGGGCATCGCCACTGCTGCGCTGCTGGCAGGGTTCAATGTGGTGCTGATCGAAATGAAGCTAGACGCCGCCGAAGCCGCACGCGGGCGTATATCGAGCAACCTGTCAGGGGCGCTGAAACGCGGTAAAATCTCGGAGTTGCAGTTCAAGACATTGACGACGGTCGCGTTAGAGGTGTCGATCAACTATGACAGCCTTGCGTCGGTTGATCTGGTGATCGAGGCCGTATTCGAGGATATGGCGGTGAAAAAGGATGTGTTTGGCAAGCTTGATGCCGTGTGCAAACCGGATGCGATCCTTGCCTCGAACACTTCGTATCTGGACATCGACGAAATCGCCGCCAGCACGTCGCGCCCCGAAAGCGTGATTGGTCTGCATTTCTTTTCTCCGGCCCATGTCATGAAGCTTCTTGAAATTGTTGTCGCTGACAAGACCGCGCCGGACGTGGTGGCGACGGGGTTCGCCCTTGGCAAAGCATTGAACAAGATTTCGGTTCGGGCCGGTGTATGTGACGGATTCATCGGTAACCGGATTCTCGCGACCTACCGCACGGCGGCTGATCATATAGTGCTGGACGGTGCGTCGCCTTACCAGATCGACAACGCGTTGGTTGATTTCGGTTTTGCGATGGGGCCGTTCGCCGTGGCTGACCTCGCGGGGCTCGACATCGGGTGGGCCACGCGCAAACGCAAGGCCCCGACACGCCATGCCGCTGAACGGGTACCAACATATCCCGACAAAATCTGCGAATCGGGCAATTTTGGTCAGAAGACCGGTAAAGGTTTCTATGTCTATGAGGCGGGAACCCGTGGCGGGGTGCCGAACCCAGAAGTTCCAGACCTGATCGACGCCGAACGCGCAGAACGCGGCATCACACCGCGCGATTTTACCGACGCGGAAATTGTACGCCGTTATATGGCGGCAATGGTGAACGAAGCGGCGAAACTGCTGGGCGAAGGCATCGCCAAGCGCCCCCTCGACATCGATATGGTGCTGCTGTTTGGCTATGGCTTTCCGCGGTATTGGGGGGGACCGATGAAGTGGGCCGATCTGCAAGGACTGCCCGCGCTGCTGGCTGACATCGAAAGGTTTGCCACGGAAGATCCTTGGTTCTGGCAACCCGCGCCGTTGCTGACACAGCTTGTGGCAGAGGGTCGCGCATTCGACGATTTGAACAAAGATGCTGCAAAATAAATGAATTTGGGCGCATGCCCGACCGACATCAACCGGAGGAAGACAAATGGATCTGAGCTATAGCGACGAAGAAAAGGCATTCCGCGCCGAAGTGCGGGCCTTTCTTGAAGAAAAACTCCCCAAAGAAATGAGCGATAAAATTCGCAAGGGAGAAGAACTGGGGAAAGAGGGTCAGGAACGCTGGCATGCGATCCTGAACAAGCAGGGCTGGCTGGCACCGAACTGGCCGAAAAAATTCGGTGGTGCTGAATGGGACGCCGTTCAGCGTCACATCTTTGAAGAAGAAGCCGCCGCTGCCTATGCGCCGCGCATCGTTCCGTTCGGCCTGTCGATGCTTGCGCCGGTCTTGCAGAAATTCGGTTCTCAAGAACAAAACGACTATTGGCTGCCGCGCATCCTGTCGGGCGAAGACTGGTGGTGCCAGGGCTATTCCGAACCGGGTGCGGGATCGGACCTCGCGTCCCTGAAAACGATGGCTGTGCGCGAAGGTGACCATTACATCGTCAATGGTCAGAAGACATGGACGACACTTGGGCAGCACGCCAACATGATCTTCTGCCTTGTGCGGACAGACAAAGACGTGAAGCAACAGGAGGGTATCTCGTTCCTGCTGATCGATATGGATACACCCGGCGTCGAAGTCCGCCCGATTATCTTGCTGGATGGTACCCACGAGGTGAACGAAGTTTGGTTCACGGATGTGAAAGTGCCGGTCGAAAATCTGGTTGGCGAAGAGAACAAGGGTTGGACCTACGCCAAGTACCTGTTGACCCACGAACGCACAAACATCGCGGGCGTCGGGTTCTCGCAAGCCGGTCTGACAGCGGTCAAACGGATTGCACGGGCTGAAATGTCTGGCGGCAAGCCGTTGATGGAAAACCCGCATTTTGCCGCACGTGTTGCGCGGGTTGAAATCGATCTGATGGCGATGAGCACAACAAACCTGCGCATCGTCTCCAAGGCGGCTTCTGGTGCCGCACCGGGTGTTGAATCCTCGATGCTGAAGGTCAAAGGCACGATCATCCGTCAGGAAATCAACGATTTGGCCCGGCGTGCTGCAGGTGCTTACGCGATGCCATTTGCATCCGAAGCGATCGAAGGGTCGAATCTTGCCCTGCCTGATCCGTTGAATGCCGGTCCCGTGGCCGCGCAATATTTCAACAACCGCAAACTGTCGATCTTTGGCGGCTCGAACGAAATTCAGCGCCAGATCATTGCCAAAACAACAATGGGAGGTGGAGCATGAACTTCGACCTGACAGAAGAACGCCAGATGCTGCAAGACAGTCTGCGCCGCTTTTTGCGCGACAAGTACGATACGGCAACACGGAATAAGATCCTCGAAAGCGATACAGGTTTTTCCTCTGACATTTGGAACGGCTTGGCCGAACTTGGCGTCATCGGTGCACTGTTCACCGAAGATCAGGGTGGCTTTGGCGGCGTAGGTTTTGACATCGCCGTGGTGTTCGAAGAACTGGGCCGTGCCGGCGTTGTCGAGCCGTTCCTCGATACCGCAGTGCTAGGCGGCGGTCTGATTGCGGACCTCGGCAATGACGACCAGAAGGCGCATGTTGAAGAGATCATCGGCGGCACGCTGCAAATGGCATTTGCACATGGCGAACCAAACAGCCGTTATGACTTGAACCGCGTGAGCACGACCGCGAAAGTCGACGGCGACAACATTATTCTGAATGGTCGCAAGGCCGTCGTTGTGAACGCTGAAAATGCGGACATGTTGGTGGTTTCCGCGCGCGAAAGCGGTGATGGCGGTGACGAAGACGGCATTTCGTTGTTCTTGGTCCCAAGCAACACCAAGGGCGTGACGCTGCAAGGCTACGCCTTGTTGGCTGGTGGCCGTGCTGCTGAAATCACGCTGGACGATGTCAGCGTACCTTCGTCCGCCCGTCTGGGCGAAGCTGGCAAAGCCTTCAAAGCGATTGAAGCACGTGTAGCTGCGGCCAATGTGGCGATTTGTGCCGAGACTTTGGGTGCAATGGAAACGGCAACCCGCCTGACCCGCGAATACCTGATGACACGTAAACAGTTTGGCAAGCCTATCGGAACGTTCCAAGCGCTGGCGCACCGGATGTCTGATCTGCTGATCGAGATGGAGCAAGCCCGCTCTGCCGTGATCGTAGCTGCGGGTCATCTCGACGCCGCCTACAAGAGCCGCGAAAGCCATGTTTCAGCCGCCAAGAACCTGTTGGGCCGCGCGGGCCGTCTGGTTGCCGAAGACAGCATCCAGATGCATGGCGGTATCGCGATGACACAAGAATATGAATTGGCTCACATCGCCAAGCGCATCATCATGTCAGACCACCGCTTTGGCGATACGGACCATCATCTGGAGCGCTACATTGCTATCGCCGCAGCCTGAAGAAATCATGTTGATCCGTGACGAAACCGGCACTCAGACGCTGGTCGGGTATGTCGTCGACACATCCGATCCGGCGCATGGTCGCTGCTATCTCGACTTGGGTCCGCAACACCTTAACCGCCATGGAGTTCTCCATGGCGGTATCGCGGCCACGTTGCTGGACAACGCGTGCGGAATGACCGGTTCGCTAAGCGTTGACCCAACGGGGATGAACCCGTTTCTGACGATCTCGCTGACTACACAGTTTCTCGCGGCTGGCCTGCCTGGACGTGTCACCGCCACGGGAACGGTCAAGGGCGGCGGGCGCAGCTTGCTGTATATCGACGCCGAACTGGTCCACGAAGATGGCACCGTGATTGCCACATCTACCGGCGTGTTCAAACGTGTCCCCCAGGAGAAGCTAAAATGAGCGCACGGATCGAAGACAAAGGCGACCGGATTATAGTTTGGAATGGAAACGCACACAAACGCGGGGCCCTTTCGCCAGAGCTTTATGCGTGTATCGGTCAGGCTATGGAGCTGGCCAAGGAGCCGCGTATTCGCGCTGTTGTCCTCACCTCCGAGGGTGATTTTTTCTGTGCCGGCGGTGATCTGAATGTGCTGATCGCCCGGCGCGAAATGGATAAGGAACAGCGGCGGAGCAAAATCGAAGAACTACATAATTTGATCCGGGCAATTCGGTCCAGCACGGTCCCGGTAATCGCTGCCGTCGAAGGCGGGGCCGCAGGGGCGGGGTTGTCGTTTGCTATGGCCTGCGACCTGATCGTCGCGGCCACGGGTGCGAAATTTACGGCGGCCTATGTCAAGGCGGGGCTGGTGCCCGATGGGGGGCTTACTGCTTCCCTTGCGCGCGCACTGCCACGACAATTGGCCATGGAAATGTGCTTGCTTGCCGCACCGGTCACCGTTGATCGAATGGCCGAACTTGGTGTGGTCAATGTGGTTGCGGAAAAAGGCAAAGCTTTCGACGAAGCGATGAACTTGGCCGACCGTTTGGCCGAAGGTCCGCGCGAAGCCCAAGCGGCTATTCGCGGGTTGGTCGCACATGCCTATGACGTCACCGAGGATGCGCAACTTGATGCCGAAGGTGATGCCATGGCCCATGCCACCGGCGCAGATGAGGCCGCCGAAGGCATCGCGGCATTTCTGGACAAGCGTAAACCGAATTACGGCAGCTGACAGGTTGCTGATATGCTTATACCCGGCAGAATAGAACAAGTTGCACGGGGACTGAATGACTGCGGGGAGGCAGGACGATCATGAGACGCGTAGAGGAATTTTTGGCCGAGCAGGTCGCCATCCGTGGCGCGGAGCCGGCATTGAGCGACAGCATTGGCACACACTGGACCTTTGACGAGTTCGACAGAGCCAGCGACGACGTCGCAAAAGTGCTGCGCAAGGCAGGTGTGCAGCCCAATGATCGGGTACTGATGCTCTCCGAAAATTGCGCCGCGGCCGTCGCCACAGTCTTTGGTGCCTGGAAAGCGCGTGCGGTGATCATTCCGGTCAACGCCCGTCAAAGCCCCGTTGAAATTCAACGTATTATCGACCATGCGACGCCTGCGGCAATCTTGATGACAAGTTGTGCATCGAGCGACGCGGTCAAACACAGCGATGCTATGGGCGGCGAAGAGGTAACCGGGGCGTTTGGCAGTCTGCACCTCGCAACCCCGATCACGAGCAACCCGGATGCTGACTTGGGTGACGTGGCGGTTTTATTGTACACAACTGGAACCACAGGCGACCCAAAAGGCGTGATGCTGACCCACGACAACGTGCGTTTTGGCGGAAAAACATCTGCCAAGCTTCGGGGAATCAGTGCGGGTAGTGTCGTGTACGGGGTGCTGCCGTTGACCCATGTTTTCGGCCTATGCTCGGTCATGACGGCGTCGTGCTGCGCGGGGGCACATGTCCGGCTCGAGGCAAGGTTTTCTGCGGAAAAGCTGTATACGGCGTTGACCACCGGGGTACATTTCCTGTCTGCTGTTCCGCAGATGCACGCGCTGCTGATGCAGTATACCAAGGAAAAAGGCCTGACGCAGCTTCACTCGGAGACATTGCGCTATGTCTCGTCAGGTGCCGCCCCGCTGGATCCCGCCTGGAAGCGCAAGGCCGAAGCGTTCTACGGTGTTGCGATCCAGAATGGGTACGGCATGACTGAAACCACCGCAGGCACGTCTGCCACCAGCAATCCCCTTGGATCGTCAGACATTTCTGTCGGCCCGCCGTTACCGGGGGTAGAGATCAAGATTGACGACACCGTCGCTGGCAGCACTCCGGGATGTGGTGAGGTCTTGACCCGTGGTGCTCATATTATGAAGGGCTATTACAAAAATCCGGCGGAGACCGCTAAAGCGATCGACGCGGAAGGCTGGCTGCGGACAGGCGACCTGGGCATGATTGATCCGCAAGGCCATCTGAACATTCTTGGCCGTTCCAAAGAACTGATCATCCACGGCGGTTTCAATGTTTATCCGCCTGAGGTTGAAGCTGCGATCAATGACCACCCTCAAGTCATCCAAGCGGCGGTGGTGGGCCGTAGCAAGGATGGTGACGAGGAGGTGTTGGCCTTTGTCCAAATCGCTGAAGGCGATACGCTTGACCCTGAAACGTTACGCGATTTTGTGAAAGACCGCCTGACTGGATATAAGCGCCCCAGCCAGTTTATCATCGGCACTGCATTGCCTGCGGCACCGACAGGTAAAATTCTCAAGCATAAATTGATCGAGACTTTCAGGAATGAACTGGCGTGACTTAACATTGAAACGACGGGTAGGGTGTTTGCGATACCCTACCCGCAAAGGTATTGCGCAATGCTAGCTATGTATTCAGACGTAAACGCCTGAAGCGGCCGCGCGGATGGCGCGGATATTTTCGCCATATGGTTCGGGATTGCTGACCGATCCGCCTCTGAATACTGCGGATCCTGCCACGAGCACATCCGCGCCGGCTTGCGTCACGCTCGACGCGGTATTCACATCCACACCGCCATCTATTTCAATGTGCACAGGGCGGTCACCGATCATAGCACGCAGGGTTCTGATTTTGTCGGTCATGTCGATGAACTTTTGACCGCCAAAGCCAGGGTTCACCGTCATCACGCACACCAGATCAGCGATATCGAGCAAGTGCTCGACCGCTGCCGCAGGTGTGCCCGGGTTCAGTGCGACACCGGCTTTGACACCCGCTGCCCGGATTGCTTGAAGGGTGCGGTGAATATGCTGCCCGGCTTCGACGTGGGCGGTGATGATATCGGCCCCTGCGCTGGCAAAAGCGTCAATATAAGGATCAACCGGGGCGATCATCAGGTGTACGTCCATTATGCCCTTGATATGGGGGCGGATTGCGGCGCACGTGGTGGGGCCAAAGCTGATGTTGGGCACGAAATGACCATCCATCACATCGACATGCACCCAATCGGCCCCTTGGTTTTCAACAGCGGCGCATTCGGCACCAAAGTTCGCAAAGTCAGCGGCGAGGATCGAAGGTGCAATTTTTAGGGTTCTGTCGAATGTCATTTGAGCGGGCCTTATGGATGAGAGCTGTGCCCGATATAGGGGCTGATCGCGTCGGGGGCAATCGGCGGAGCCTTCGGCGAGGATTTTAGGCCATTTGGAAGGGGAGGGGCGAGCGTGTCATTTGCCGAGCTTGGTATTACACGCCTAGGTAAATCGACCTGTTTGGTGTGCGCGAGGGGCCGCAGGACCCCCGGCGCTCGCTTGGGTCAGGTGATGAGAGGTGGCCGAACTGGTGGAGGAAGTCGCAAGGATTCTGCTGGTCTGGCTTGTGAGGAACAGGCGTTTCGTTCAGGCGAAACGGCGGAAGCCCTCGACCAATTGGCGCAATCCGACCAAGGCCCCGATCACGATACACGCCAACGTCACGGGTGCGCCATAGGCCAGTACGGAAAATGCAGATAATCCTTGTCCGATGCTACAGCCGACGGCAATTACCGCGCCGAAGCCCATCAACACGGCCCCGCCGATCTGGCGGCGCAACTCGCGTGGATCGTCACAGGCTTCCCAGCGGCCGTGGCCTTTTATCAAGCAGCCGATGAAAGCGCCCAATATCACGCCCACGACGGAACCTGTGCCGAAGCTTACCGAGTTACCGGAAGAGGTCATGAAGTATAAAACTGTTTCGCCAACCGGGGCGGTGAACGTATGTGAGATGACGACATGCGGGGCAAATCCGTGGGTTGAAATCCACTGTGTAAAGGCCCAGCCCGAAACAATTGCCACGCCCACGATCACACCCCAAAAGATAGCCGCTGGGTTTTTGCGCAGGCCAGTGTGCAAAAGCGTGACCCCGATCGTCGCAATCCCGATGGCGATGCCGATTACATTCAGATTGAGGGGCAGGTAGGAAGCGAGCAGATAGGCGATGCTTCCCGGGGTGTCTCCAGCCGGTTCAATTGGGAAAAGCGCGAGCCGCAAAGACGACATCGGGCCGCCTAGAGCAATATAGGCTGACATACCCATTACCAATACGATCACGAAGGATCGCAGGTCGCCGCAGCCAAGTCTGGCCAGCGCTCCGTAACCGCAGTTGCCCGCGAGCGCCATGCCGTACCCAAACATCAGCCCACCGACCACACTGGCCCAAGGGTTCCAAGCGATGGCTAAGTATAAGGTGTCGGGCAAGGCCAACGCGCCCACACTGGAAAGCCCGAACGTGCCTGCGATCGCAACGCCAAGGGCAACGCCCCACATGGCAAAGCGGACCGAGCTGGCACCATAGTACAGGTCTTCGATCGCCCCCAACGAACAAAACCGCCCTATACGCGCAGCGAGCCCCAACAGAATGCCCCCAAGCAGCCCCGCTGCGGCCATGAGCGTCGGTTCGGAAAACGTCTCCAACAGCGCCGTACCCAAGGCTGTCACGTTACCTAATCCGCCCGGCAGAAAAGATCATACACCACTTCCATGATCTGCTTGGGACGATCGTCAGCAAGGCGATAAAAGATTGTCTTTCCGTCACGGCGTGGAACGACCAGCCCCTCGAGCCGGAGCCGTGACAATTGCTGAGAGACAGCGGCCTGACGTGCCGAAAGCAATTCTTCGAGTTCGGTGACCGATTTTTCGCCAGAGGCTAAATGGCATAGGATCATCAACCGACCTTCGTGGCTGATGGCTTTCAGAAAATTCGATGCTCTGACCGCGTTGTCCGCCATTTTATCGAGATCTTCTGCGCACATGTTCTTGTCGAAAACGGGGAGACCCACTGACTATGTTCCTTGTTGCTTTTCAACGGTCGAGCGGAGAGGCGACACGGGGTCTGACATCGTTTTCGTCATGCGTTTAACTGCCTCCCTGTGCAACTGGTATTTTGGCATCCGACAACATACGCCCCAAAAGACCCCAAAAGAAGTCCTCACCCGGATAGCCTTCGATCCGCGACACCTCGTTTCCGTCAATCATTAATACAAATGTTGGCGTGAATCGCAAACTTCGAGCAAAGGTAAGGTCGTCGGGCCTTTCGGCGTTAATGTCGATACGCCGCAACGGGGCCGCTCTGCCCTCGGCGGTTTTGGGATAGATCGGGGCAATTTGCTTGTTCCAGCGGGCGCACCAGACGCAGCCCTGTTCTTCGACCATAACCAAAGCCGTTTCCGCAAATGCAGAAGCTGCAAGCAGAACAGAGGTCGCGATAGCAAAAAGAGCAGTACGCAAACGCATGATAAATTCACCTGTTGATTTCATAATACCTAATGTGAATATGTGAATGACACAAGTCAAAGGCTCAAGAATGTTTGATATCACCTACTACGGCGCCGCATTCGCTGGACTGTTATCCTTTCTGTCCCCGTGTGTCCTGCCGATAGTCCCATTCTATCTAAGCTATCTGGCCGGTGTCGGGATGAACCAGATCACCGCCGACGGGCCGATAGATGCCTCCGTGCGCCGCCGGGCATTGCTAGCCTCACTGTTTTTCGCGGCAGGGGTCATTACGATTTTCGTAGGCTTGGGGGCGGTCGCATCCGTATTTGGCCAAGTGGTGCGTGACTATTTCGATATCTTGCGCTGGCTTGCCGCCGCGATCATCATAGCGATGGGATTACACTTTCTCGGGGTGATCCGCATCGGCATTCTTTACCGCCAATTCCGCGCTGATTCTGGCATTACGGGGTCATCCAGCTTGGTAGGGGCATATGTGATCGGCCTTGCTTTTGCCTTTGGCTGGACGCCGTGCGTCGGGCCTGTATTGGCGGCGATCTTGTTCACCGCGGCAGGGGCCGACACGGCTGGAACCGGAGCGTTGCTGCTGTTCACTTACGGCGCAGGTATGATGGCCCCGTTTGTGCTGGCCGCAGTTTTCATCGGGCCATTCATGCGCTGGATGGCACGTTTCAGACAGCATTTGGGCACCGTGGAAAAGGTCATGGGGGGGCTTTTAGTCGTATTTGGTATACTTATTGCCACCAATTCGGTAAACTACATAGCGCAGTGGATGCTTGAAACCTTTCCGATTTTCACTGCCATTGGTTAGGAATACGGGACATGGCCATTATTCGTAGATGCCTGATTATTCTCTTTTCACTGCTTTCTTCTGCCGCGCTAGCAGTGACCATGGGCGACGATGGATTGCACAAGACGACCTGGATGCGAGATACCTTCAAGGATCTGAGGGAGGACCTGGCGGACGCGAACGCGGAAGGTAAACGTCTGATGCTGATCATCGAGCAGCGTGGATGTATTTATTGCGCCAAGATGCACCAAGAAGTCTTCCCTCTGCCGAATATCGATACCTACATCCGCGAACACTTCTTTGTGGTGCAGCTTAACATGTTCGGAGATGTGGAAGTCACGGATTTCGACGGCGAGGCGCTGCCTGAGAAAGACATGGTACGCAAGTGGGGCATGCTGTTTACGCCCACAATGGTGTTTTTGCCTGAAACCGTCGAGGATGGGCAATCGGCGGCTCAGGCGGCTGTCGCTACGGTACCGGGTGCTTTCGGGCCGGGGACAACCTTTGGCATGCTGAAATGGGTGGCGGAGAAAGGGTATGAGGGAGACGAGAGCTTTCAGAAATTTCTCGCGCGAGAGTTGTCGGCGCAAGATAATTAATTTTGCTTCAGTATAAAATTCAAAAAATCGAATTTATAGTTGCGTCATAATGGCGCGGAGTCTAGGATTTAGGAAATAAGAGTCTTTGGGAGGACGCATGAAAATTTCCGTAATGGCCTTGGTGGTGTCCGTAGGGATGGCTGCAAGTGCGGTTGCCGCTGAAATCGCGCCAACTGCCGTGAGTTACACAGACGGCGCAGTAGAGCAGTCGCTTACCGGCGTTGCGGGCAACCCCGAGGAGGGGGCAAAAATCATTGGCAGCAAAAAGCTGGGTAACTGCGTTGCATGCCATCAGATCACCGCATTGGCCGATGTGCCTTGGCAGGGCGGAATCGGTCCCATGCTGGATGGTGCGGGTGATCGCTGGAATGAAGCTGAATTGCGCGGAATCGTGGCTAATGCCAAGATGATGTTCGAGGGGACGATGATGCCTGCCTTCTATAAGGACACTGGCTTTATCCGTCCGGGTAAGGCTTTCACTGGCGAGGCCGCCGATGACACGTTGGGCCCGCTTTTGTCGGCGCAGCAGGTTGAAGATGTGGTGGCGTATCTCGCCACACTTAAAGATTAAGATCCCGATCTTAGGGATTTGTTCAGGAGTATAATAATGGAATTTACACGACGTAATGTAATCGTCATGGGCGCAAGCGCCTTTGCCGTACTGTCCATGCCAAGGTTCGCCTTGGCATCGGCCGGCGATGACGTAATAGCAGCCTTCACCGGCGGTGCAGAAATGGCTGAAACGGGTGTAACCCTGACGGCCCCGGAAATTGCTGAAAATGGCAATACTGTGCCAATCGAAGTCGATGCACCAGGTGCGACCGAAATCCTGGTGTTGGCAATGGGTAACCCCACGCCCAAGGTTGCGACTTTCAAATTTGGCCCTCTGGCAGGTTCGCAGCACGCATCCACACGGATTCGTCTTGCCGGCACCCAGGATGTGATCGCCATCGCCAAGCTGGCTGATGGAAGCTTCGCCAAGTCTTCTAGTACAGTAAAAGTGACAATCGGCGGCTGCGGCGGCTAAGGTTTTAAAGGAATATATAACATGGCAACTGGTGTAAAACCTCGCGTCAAGGTACCAAAGTCGGCAGCGGCTGGTGAGACTATTACGATCAAGACTTTGATCAGCCACAAGATGGAATCAGGTCAGCGCAAAGATAGCGATGGCAACCTGATTCCCCGGTCGATCATTAACCGCTTTACTTGCGATTTTAACGATCAAAACGTCGTTGATATTGAGCTTGATCCGGCGATTTCAACAAACCCATATCTAGAATTTGACGCCACCGTGCCAGAGGCCGGGACGTTCAAGTTTACCTGGTATGACGACGATGGCGACATCTACGAAGAGAGCAAAGAGATCGCGATCGGGTAAACGTCCGTATTCTTGGGAGGGACAATAATGAACATGCTTACTAGAGGTCTGGCTACCGGGGTGATTGCGCTTTTTGCGGCATCGGGTGCTATGGCCGAAGCTGCGGACGACAATCTGGTGATCAATGGTGATATCGAAATAGTCACCCGCACCGAAGCGCCGGCGCATCTTTCCGATACGATGGACGAAGTCATGTCGGGCTGGTTGTTCAGGGGGGAAGAAACGCGTGCCATGGAGGCCGATGATTTCGATAATCCGGGCATGATCTTCGTCGAACAGGGCGAAGATACCTGGAATACCGCCGAGGGTACCGAGGGTAAATCCTGTGCGGATTGCCACGGTGCTTCTTCCGAGATGGCAGGGGTACGCCCCGTGTACCCTAAGTATGTTGAAGCGGCTGGTGAAGTGCGTACCTTGGAAACGCAGGTCAACGATTGCCGGGAAAACCGCATGGGTGCCGAAAAATGGGGCTACACCAGCGGCGAAATGGTCAATATGATCGCTTTGCTATCTTCTGTTTCCCGTGGCCTTCCTGTGAATGTGGCAATCGACGGCCCTGCGCAATCCACTTGGGAAAAGGGTAAAGAGATCTATTATACCCGTTTCGGACAGTTGGAATTGTCTTGCGCAAATTGCCACGAAGATAACTACGGCAACATGATCCGCGCTGATCACCTAAGCCAAGGCCAGATCAACGGGTTTCCAACTTACCGATTGAAAAACAACAAGTTGAATGCCGTTCAGTCCCGCTTTAAGGGCTGTGTTCGCGATACGCGTGCAGAAACATTTAAGCCCGGAAGCCCCGAGTTTGTTGCGCTTGAACTTTACGTAGGTTCACGCGGTAACGGTTTATCCGTCGAGGGACCGTCCGTTCGTAACTAGTAATCGGAAACCGCCTCGCCTGGTGCGAGGCGGTTTTTTTTACATAACCCATTCAAACATGCGCATGTGAATGCGCGAGACAAGGCCTCCGAATGATTTCTCGTCGCGACTTTCTTCAAGCCAGTATGGCTGCAACTGCCCTCTATGGGGCGTCTTCGTTTGGCAATTGGGGCAAGTTGGCCGCGCAGCAGGCCCTTACCCAGGACAAACTGCTGGAATTCGATACCTTCGGCAATGTCAGCCTGATCCACATTACCGATATCCATGCGCAACTTAAGCCGATTTATTTCCGCGAACCGTCAGTCAACTTGGGTATGGGTAATAATAACGGGGTCGTCCCACACGTCACAGGGGCTGATTTTCGTAAGCTATATGGCATCGAAGATGGCAGCGCGTCAGCATATGCACTGACCTACAATGACTTTGTGGCATTGGCGCATGGGTATGGCAAAATGGGCGGGCTTGATCGCGTGTCCACCGTCATCAACAAGATCCGCTCTGACAGGCCAGACGCATTGCTGCTTGATGGTGGCGATACGTGGCACGGCAGCTATACATGTTACCAGACCCAAGGCCAGGATATGGTCAATGTGATGAACGCGCTAAAGCCTGACGCGATGACCTTTCACTGGGAGTTCACGCTGGGGTCAGAGCGCGTTAATGAAATTGTCGAAGGGCTTCCTTTTGCCGCTCTGGGTCAAAATATCTTTGACGCCGAATGGGACGAACCGACAGCTCTCTTTCCACCTTATAAATTCTACGAAACGGGCGGCGTGAAAGTCGCTGTCATCGGTCAGGCGTTCCCCTATATGCCGATCGCTAACCCCGGATGGATGTTTCCTGAATATTCTTTTGGTATCCGTGACGAGCGTATGCAGGAAATGGTTGATGAAGTTCGCGCCAAAGGGGCGGAGTTGGTTGTTTGCCTCAGCCACAACGGATTCGATGTCGACAAGCAGATGGCGGGTATCGTCAAGGGAATCGACGTGATCCTGTCAGGTCACACTCATGATGCACTGCCCGAACCCGTTCTCGTAGGCGAAACCATCATTGTGGCCTCAGGGTCGAATGGTAAATTCGTCAGCCGCGTCGACCTTGACGTGCAAAACGGGCGTATGATGGGTTTCCGCCACAAGCTGATCCCGATTTTTTCGGATGTCATTGAGCCTGACAAGGCCGTAACAGCTGTGATCGACGAACAGCGTGCGCCATATACCGAGCAGTTGGCCGAGGTAATCGGGCGTACGGGCGAAGACACATTGCTGTACCGTCGTGGCAACTTCAACGGGTCTTGGGATGATCTGATCTGCGATGCGCTGCTTTCCGAGCGTGACGCGGATATCGCGTTAAGCCCGGGCGTGCGGTGGGGGCCGTCGATCTTGCCGGGGCAGGATATCACCCGCGAGGATATCTGGAACGTGACCTCGATGACGTACCCAAACGCATATCGAACTGAGATGACTGGCGAATTCCTGCATGTCGTGCTCGAGGACGTGGCCGACAATCTCTTTAACCCGAACCCCTATTATCAGCAGGGCGGCGACATGGTGCGCGTCGGCGGGCTTGGTTACCGTATTGATGTGACAAAGCCGCAAGGTAGCCGCATCACCGAAATGACATTGCTCAAGACCGGCGAAATGATTGACCCGGCCAAAACCTATCAGATTGCAGGTTGGGCCAGCGTAAATGAGGGTACGGAAGGTCCTCCGATTTGGGATGTGGTAGAAAACCACATTCGAAAGTTGGGCACCGTATCTCTTGATCCGAATAACAGCGTCACAGTCGACGGCGCGTAACTTAAATAACTCAAATATAGAGGAGGAGTTTGTCATGTCGGACGCCTTTGACAACTTGCGACCAAGCCGCCGCGCATTCCTGCGTGGTGCAGCAACTGCCGGGGTCGGTGCGATGGCGGCGGGTACAGCCCGTGCTGAAACGCCGGATCCGCTGATCACCGAACCCCAAGAATGGGCACAGTCTTTTGGCGACGGGGTAGATGCTACGCCGTACGGTATGCCAATCCGGTTTGAGGATGACGTCGTTCGCCGCAATGTCGAATGGCTGACCGCGGATACAGTAAGCTCGATCAACTTTACGCCAATCCACGCGCTTGACGGCACCATTACACCTCAGGGTGCTGCATTTGAACGCCACCATTCCGGCGCGATCGAACTGCGCAAGGAGGACTATCGTTTAATGATCAATGGCATGGTCGAACAGCCATTGGTTTTCACATATGCTGACCTGGAACGTTTCCCGCGCGAAAATCACGTGTATTTTTGCGAGTGCGCGGCCAACACAGGCATGGAATGGGCCGGTGCCCAGTTGAATGGTGCCCAGTTTACCCACGGTATGATCCATAACATGGAATATACTGGTGTGCCTTTGCGGACCCTGCTGGAAGAAGCAGGCTATGATACAGCCGGTAAATGGGTTTACGTAGAAGGCGCCGATGCCTCCTCGAACGGGCGGTCTATTCCCATGGAAAAGGCGCTGGACGACGTGTTGGTCGCCTTCAAGGCCAATGGCGAAGCACTGCGCAAGGAACATGGCTATCCAGTGCGTCTGGTCGTGCCGGGCTGGGAAGGCAACATGTGGATCAAGTGGATCCGCCGTATCGAAGTCATGGATGCCCCCGTCGAGAGCCGCGAAGAAACATCGAAATATACCGACACGCTGGCCGACGGTATCAGCCGCAAATGGACATGGGAGATGGATGCTAAATCGGTTGTCACTTCCCCCAGTCCTCAGTCACCGATCACGCACGGTAAGGGGCCGTTGGTCATCACCGGGCTTGCTTGGTCCGGGCGCGGCGCGATCAGCCGCGTGGATGTATCCAGAGATGGCGGCAAAACCTGGGAAACCGCTCGGTTGGCCAAACCCGGCGAGAAGCGCGCACTGACACGTTTCTATCTGGACGTGGATTGGGACGGCGAGGAGATGTTCTTGCAGTCTCGCGCGATGGACGACACTGGATACGTTCAACCGACCAAGACGCAGCTCCGCGAGGTGCGCGGCTTGAATTCGATCTATCACAACAACAGTATTCAAACCTGGTGGGTACGCCCGAATGGGGAGGCCGAAAATGTCGAAGTTTCTTAAATCACTGTCTCTAGCCGCAGTCGCGACGATGTTGTCGCTACCGGCTGTTGCCCAGCCGTTGGGCGTCGGTCGTGCAGCCTTACCCGAAGAGATATCTGCGTGGAATCTCGACATTCATCCTGATGGGACGGGCCTGCCCGACGGTCAGGGGGATGTGCTAGACGGCGAAGAGATATTTGCCACCAAATGCGCCGCCTGCCACGGTGATTTTGCCGAAGGTATTGATAACTGGCCCAAACTGGCCGGGGGCAAGGGCACGCTGAATCGTGAAGACCCTGTGAAAACAGTCGGGTCGTACTGGCCCTATCTGTCCACCACCTTCGATTATATCCGCCGTTCGATGCCTTACGGTAATGCAGGGACCCTGACCAACGACGAGGTCTATGCCATCGTTGCTTACATCTTGTATTCCAACGATCTGGTGGAGGATGATTTCGTCTTGTCGAAAGACAATTTCCTGGACGTCAAGATGCCTAACGCCGACGGTTTCATCCAAGACAACCGCATGGAAGCCGAAATTCCCAAATGGACGGGCGAACCTTGCATGACAGACTGCAAGGACAAGGTCGAGGTGACCATGCGTGCTCTTGTACTGGATGTGACACCGGATGTGGTGGATGACACGGCCGAGACCAAAGCATCTGCAACACCGGAAGAAGAGGCTTCGGCAGAACAACCCGCTGCCACACCCGTGCCCGTTCCTGCGCCACAACAAGACACGGAAATCGCCGCGGTCGATCCTGCTTTGATCGAAGATGGCGAAAAGGTATTTCGCAAGTGCAAAGCCTGCCACCAGGTTGGCGACGACGCGAAAAACCGGTCAGGTCCGGTTTTGAACGGGGTAGTCGGAGCCACAGTTGGTCATGTCGGAGACTTTAAGTATTCCAAGGCGTTCAAGGAAAAGAACGATGAAGGTATGGTCTGGAACGACGAAACCCTTGCTGCATTTCTTGCAGGACCCAAAGCATATATCAAAGGGACCAAAATGGGCTTTGGTGGGCTGAAGAAAGAGTCCGACATTGAGGCGGTGATTGCCTATCTGTCGACATTCTCTCAGCAGTAAATAACAATAAAATAAGTGGGGGCGGAGACTTTTTCCCGGCCCCACTTACCCGGTTGGTGTGACACGCATCCACATGCTATAATGTCCCACCCCAGTTTTCATTCCCCGGCGAAAGGTTAAATGATGAGACAAGTTTTGTGTGCTGCCGCAATCTACGCGCTTTCCACTCCTGTATTCGCTGAGGGGCAAGCTATCACCTTTGACTACGACGGTAGTTTTGAGGACGCGACCTTTGCGGTCGAAAATGCGATCATCGGCAAGGGGCTGGTCGTCGATTATGTAAGTCATACCGGCGAAATGCTGAATCGGACAGGTCCCGATGTCGGGAGCGATATCGAAATTTTCAAGGCAGCTGATGTTTATCTATTTTGCTCTGCCGTTGTATCACGCCGCGTGATGGAAGCGGATCCGATGAATATCGTGCATTGCCCATACAGCATATTTGTGGCCGATATCGAAGGCAAAGTCACCGTCGGATACCCCACGTTCCCCGACGGCCCGATGCAAGAGGTCCAAGCGCTGCTGGATGAGATTACCAAAAGCGCTCTGGATGGGTTCTAAGCCCTCTATTCAAATTCCATCTGTTCAAACACCCGACCAGCGTTGATCGTCGCCAGTTCCTCGAATGTATCGAGGTTTGCATAGGGGGATTGATCGACGTAATAGGCATCTGCAAGCGTGCCGCCTGCATCTAGGTGCTCTGCAATCTTACCGCGCAGATATTCCAAATACCCTTTGGTATTGCGTCGGACCTGCGCCATGTTTGTCGGATGCCCATGACCGGGAATAACGTAGGTCGCGTTCAGAGGCTCGAACGCACTGTCCCATGTTTCCAGCCACTCCGATGTTATCGTATCGGAAAATATCGGTAGCATACGTTCATTGAACGCCATATCGCCAGATATCACCAGGCTTTGCTCAGGGAGCCATACGACGATATCGCCGGGGCTGTGGGCAGGGCCCAGATAGAGCGCCTCGATATGAAAATCCCCCATGTCGATAACGTATTTGTCATCAAAGGTTTCGCTCGGCGGTGTCAGTTCGGTACCGTCAGCGCGTTCTTTTGCCACCGACTGTGCCGACCGCAATGACTGGGCCCCGTTTTCTTCAAAGGCACGGGCCGCATCAGTTTGGGCCACGGTCGGGACGCCTTGTTCTGCCCAATAGGTATTGCCAAGCATGGCGTGCCCCTGTCCGTTTTCGATCAACACCAATTTGACAGGTTGATCTGTAATGGCTTTGATCTCGGTGTGCAGCGCCTTGGCAAGCTGGTAAGACCCGCCGCTGTTGATCACGATGACTCCATCGCCTGTCACGATAAAGCTCAGGTTGTTGTTGTGACCCGCATTTTCATAGGTAGGAGGCGCAGTCGCACCGATCGCCGAATAGACGCCCGGTATAAACTCGAACGGTTTTGAATAAAGCACCGATCCTGGATATTGATCAGCAATGTCTTCGCTGGCTAGGGCTGGCATAGCAGTCAGCACCAAAGCGACGGTAAAAACGAAACGCTTCATATCTTTAAACCTCGGTCCTAAAGGAAAATCCGTCAGCAGTTTTCTCGATCCGTCCCAGGCCGCCTTGGCCTAGATGAAAGCCCACGATAGGCATCTGCGCTGCAACCAGTTCATTGATCAATCCAACGCGGGTTTGCGCACCCAAAGTCGGGTCTTGGTCGGCTGGCGACAACCAGTCAGGGCGTGCCAGAGCGACGTGGTCATTGCCTATACTGTCCCCAACGATCATCACGGCGCTATTCCCGGCGCGTACTTCAAAGGACATGTGGCCCGGAGTGTGCCCCGGCGTCATACGCGCACCCACGCCCGGTAGTATTTCCTCGGCATCCGAAAAAAATGTCATTTGCTCTGCTACGACCTGAAGCCGGCGTTCGGCCCCAACGGCGAAAGCCTGCCGCGCGCTTCCAATTGTGCTGACGGTATTCGGGTCGGTCCAGTAATCCCATTCGGCTTGGCCCATATAATGCATAGCGTTCGCGAACAACGGGTCCCCGAAATCGTCCAGCACACCCCAAAGGTGATCAGGGTGACCATGGGTGAAAACCAGGTCGGTGATATCGCCGGGGCTGACGCCCAATGCGTTCAACGCATCAAGCGATTTACCGGCTGTGGGCATGAACTCTGTTCCAGATCCTGCGTCGAAAAGCACAACACGCCCATTCCCGCGCAAGAGGCTGAGGTTGCAGGGAGGTGTGAGCTGGTCAAAGGGCTGGTTCATACGTTCAAGGATCGGCATTAGCAGATCTTTGGGCATATCGTTGAAAGCAAAGCTGCCTGGAAGGGTAAGATGGCCATCGCTGACCACATCTAAAGTCATGTCGCCCAGCGTCATCTGTGCATGCAGCAGGCCCGGAAACCCAAGAAGGACGCCGGTCGCGAAGCCTTGTGCCAAGAAGGCACGCCTGTCAATTTGCATAAACCTCTTTCCCCTATAAAAATTCCATAGTATGAATATGTTTAATATGTAGTAGCTTGGCAAGCCTTCTTGATCAAGCGCAGTACGTACAAGACGGAGTATACGATGATGTCAGGCTATCCTGTTAACATGAACGTCGTGCCCGAGGTATCAGGGTTTTTCGATCCTGCCACAAATACGATCACTTACGTGGTGCGTGATCCGGAATCCACCTCTTGCGCTATAATCGATTCTGTCATGGATATCGACTATGCCGCCGGGCGTATCACCTATGACCATGCGGATGCGCTGATTGCCGAGGTCGAAAGGCAGGGGTTGACGGTGGAATGGATCATCGAAACTCATGTCCACGCCGACCACTTGTCGGCTGCACCTTATATTCAGCAAAAGCTGGGTGGAAAGATCGGTGTAGGCGAAAAGATCATGG
>DRFG01000272.1 GCA_011050655.1 Roseobacter sp. | reverse complement strand
CTTGTCGGTGTCCGATACGCGCTTGAGAACACCCGGCGCAGGCTGGAACGGGGTGACCCACGCGCTGCCGAACCGTTGGCAAAAGGCATCGACAGTCTGGGTCAAGCGGTGTCCGAGGTCCGCAGGATCAGCCGCGACCTGCGCCCGGGCATTCTGGATGATCTTGGATTAGGCCCGGCTTTGAAAACACTGGTGGAACAACATTCAAGCCGGACGGGCGTCAAATGCAGCTTTAACACAGTGGTGTTTCGCAACAGATTGGATGATGACGCCAAAATCGCACTATACCGTATCGCTCAAGAAGCTTTGACCAATATTGAACGCCATGCCTGCGCCACTGAAGTCAAGGTAGACCTGCGCGGGCATCGGCAAGGTGCCACACTGGTGATTTCGGATAACGGATTGGGCATTGCGAAAAACAGCACATCGGGTGGCTTGGGCTTGCGCAATATGCAAGAACGGGTAGAGCAACTCGGCGGGACGTTGCATCTTCAGGCTTCGGCCCGCACCGGCACGCAAATTTCCGCGACAGTACCGCTTAGCCATATGTTGCCACCCGAATCCAAACGCCCTGCCCTGACCTGAGGAACGCCTATAAAATGTCTGATGCCATCGAAGCCAAAACGATTAATGTCATGATCGTGGACGACCACCCTATGGTCGCGGAAGGCATCCAGTCGATTTTGGAAAGCTATGACGATATTCACGTCGTGGGGTGCCTGTGTAACGGACGCACCGCCATAGATTCCTTCGAGAACCTGAATCCTGACGTAATACTGATGGATCTAAACATGCCTGAACTCGGGGGGCTATCTGCCACCGAGATCATGCTTGAACGACGCCCCGATACCCGCATTGTCATTCTGTCGATGCACGATAACCCCGAATATATTTCTATGGCGCTAAGCCATGGTGCGATGGGTTATATTCTTAAGGATGTTCCGACCGACGAGATCAAGCTTGCAATAGACACCGTGATGAGAGGGGAAAAATATCTCTGTACCGGGGCAAAGGGTTCTTTGGATCCTAAGCCCGGAACACGCGAACCCCTGACAGAGCGCGAACAGACGATCCTTTTGCAACTGGCACAGGGAAAATCCAACAAGGCTGTTGCACAAGACTTGGATATTTCGGTTCGCACGGTTGAAACCCACCGAAAAAACATCAAGCACAAGCTGGGAATTTCGTCCACAGCCGGCTTGACACGGTATGCGCTGGAACATGGCGTTTTGCAGGGAACCGGCGTGCGACTGTAGTCACCGCAGCCATTTAACCTGGAGAAATTCGACAATACACCAAAATAGAGACAGTCCGCGCAATAAATGGAAAGAAAATACCGCCCCCACGATACTTTTTTATCAAATTGGGCATTGACGCCCCTTTGCCCCCCTCCTAATGTCCCCAGACGCAAGAAGGGGCCTTAGGCTATGACCGAACTAGTCGTCATTCTAGGATACACGCGCATGGGCCGGTAACGGCAGACCATATTTGTCACCATGCGCCCCCGTCAAAACCGGGGGCTTTTTTTTGCGCTACGATAAAATTTGACTTTGACCTAAACCACCGCCTGACGGAGCACGAAGATGACACGTAAAATGACCGGAGCGAAGATGATCGTTCAAGCCCTGATTGATCAGGGTGTCGATACCGTATTTGGCTATCCCGGCGGCGCGGTCCTACCTATTTACGACGAGGTATTTCAGCAAAACAGTATTAAGCATGTGCTGGTGCGCCATGAACAAGGTGCGGTTCACGCGGCCGAGGGCTATGCCCGGTCGACCGGAAAACCCGGCGTCGTTTTGGTGACCTCTGGGCCGGGTGCGACAAATGCCGTGACCGGCCTTACCGACGCGCTGCTGGATTCTATCCCGTTGGTTGTGCTGACGGGTCAGGTACCGACGTTCATGATCGGTTCGGATGCATTTCAGGAAGCTGACACAGTCGGTATCACTCGTCCCTGCACCAAACATAACTGGCTTGTGAAAGACACCGACAAGCTGGGTGCGGTTCTTCACGAAGCGTTTCACGTGGCCATCAGTGGTCGCCCTGGTCCGGTTCTAGTAGACATCCCTAAAGACGTTCAGTTTGCTACGGGCACCTATACGCCTAAAAAACCATCGACATCGCATTATCAGCCGCCGGTCAAAGGCGATATGGAAGAGATCACCGAACTGGTTGCGGCAATTGAACATGCCCGACGCCCGGTTTTTTACACCGGCGGTGGGGTGATTAACTCGGGCCCGGCTGCATCACAACTTTTGCGTGAACTGGTCGAAGCGACGGGATTTCCTATTACGTCGACCCTTATGGGGCTTGGCGCTTATCCGGCGTCGGGCGACAAATGGCTTGGCATGTTAGGGATGCACGGGCTTTACGAGGCAAACATGGCGATGCACGATTGCGATCTGATGATCAACATCGGCGCACGGTTCGACGACCGGATCACCGGCGTCGTTGATTTGTTCAGCCCTAAATCCAAAAAAGCACATATCGACATCGATCCATCATCGATCAACAAGATCATTCGAATTGATATTCCGATTGTCGGGGACGTGGGTCATGTTTTGGAAGACCTCTTGAAGGTCTGGAAGTCGCGTGGCCGCAAGACGAATTCTGAAGCCGTTGGAAAATGGTGGAAGCAGATCGAAGAATGGCGTGCAGTAAATTGCCTTAAATTTGAGCAGAGCGGCAAGATCATCAAGCCACAATATGCCCTTTCCCGGCTTGAAGCGTTGACCAAAAAATACGACCGTTACATCACTACCGAAGTTGGTCAGCACCAAATGTGGGCTGCGCAGTATCTAAGATTCGAAGACCCAAACCGTTGGATGACCTCGGGCGGGTTGGGTACCATGGGGTATGGTTTCCCAGCGTCTATTGGCGTGCAAATGGCCCACCCCGACGCGTTAGTGATCAATGTTGCGGGCGAAGCATCTTGGCTGATGAATATGCAAGAAATGGGCACGGCGATGCAATACGGGTTGCCGGTCAAGCAATTCATCCTCAATAACGAACGACTTGGAATGGTCCGCCAGTGGCAGGAGCTTCTTCACGGCGAACGTTATTCCCAAAGCTGGTCTGAATCCTTGCCTGATTTTGTCAAGCTAGCCGAAGCGTTCGGTGCCAAGGGCATCATTTGCTCGGACCCAGACGACCTTGATGATGCGATCATGGAGATGTTGAATTATGATGGCCCGGTGATCTTTGATTGTCTGGTTGAAAAGCATGAAAACTGCTTTCCGATGATTCCATCCGGCAAGGCGCATAATGACATGATGCTTTCAGGGGCCAATACCCAAGGTATGATTGACGCAAAAGGGTCAGTCTTGGTGTAGCGCACATTGCGTGGTTGAAAATCGAACTGGCGCATCAAGACGCTGGTGACAAAAGTCAAATAGAAGAGGACATGTTCATGTCAGCCCTAAAGATAAAAAAAGGCTCCAACAGCCACTCTGCCTATAATCTACGCCCCAACTTCTCTGATGTAATAGAACGCCACACCCTAGCCGTGCTGGTTGAAAACGAGCCGGGTGTTCTGGCGCGGGTTATCGGTTTGTTTTCGGGTCGCGGTTATAACATCGACAGCCTTACCGTTGCCGAGGTAGACCATACCGGCCACCTTAGCCGTATCACCATCGTCACATCCGGCACGCCACAGGTAATTGAACAGATCAAGGCGCAGCTTGGGCGGATCGTACCAGTTCACGAAGTCCACGATCTTACCGTCGAAGGCCCGTCAGTTGAACGTGAACTGGCGATGTTCAAGGTAAGCGGAACAGGCGACAAGCGGGTCGAAGCGCTGCGTCTTGCCGACATATTTCGCGCTAATGTCGTTGACAGCACCCTGGAAACGTTTGTTTTCGAAATTACGGGTGCGCCCGACAAAATCGACGCCTTTGCTGACTTGATGCGCCCCTTAGGGTTGAGCGATGTGGCCCGCACCGGTGTCGCGGCGCTGCCACGCGGAAATTAAAACAGCTTAGGCCTGTTTCACTTGGGCGGAGTGCGGATGCACCAAAGGCTGGGCCGAAAAATGAAGGACCTTACCGCGTGCGTCGGCGGAGCGTGCCAGATTGCCATGGTGCCGTAGCTTTTCGGTCAATTCCAAATTTGCCTTTTCGCGGATTAATTTAGGATTACGGGCTTTGCGCAACTTGGCATCAAGGTACACCTCGAACTGTACGAGATCCCCTGCCCCAAACATCTCGCCCGCATTTTCATCCACAGCCCCTTCGTTGTGAAAAAAGACAAGATCGCCGTGATCTTCACACCAGAAAACGGCTTTTTTTTCTTTAATACTGCTCCAAATTACCACTCCGTACATCTATGCATCCCCTCAAAAAAAATTATTTGAATTTGTAAATATAATTGCGGCATTTCAAGAGTTTGTCGATGTTGTTGCAGTTTGATTTTGTGTCACGTACTTTGCAAACTGACGCTATTTAGCGTCAGTCGCGGCAGATGTTTCATCAATGAGCTTGCAAAGTAGATCGAATCCTAGAAGGTTTGAATTATGCTATCTGTAATTGAAAGCGTCACATGAATACCCCGGCAGAGATCAGGAACATATTCGGTGCGAATTTATTGGTGTTGTCCAAGGACTATGAATCAATCACAGCCTTGGCACTTGAACTTGGGATTAACCGCACACAATTCAATCGCTATCTTTCAGGCGAGAGCTTTCCAAGGCCTGATGTTTTGGCACGCATATGCGAGTTCTTTAAGGTAGACGCGCGTATATTGCTTGAACCGTTGGTTACCGAAGAGCCCGAAAGTTCATTCACTTCGCTCGCGCCATTTGTGAACGATTACTTCGTTTCTGGCAGACGCCGCCTGTCCGAAGACGTGTTTCCTAGTGGGTTTTACAAATTCTCCCGTCGAAGCTTCATTGAACCAGATCTTTTTGTTATCGGGTTGATTTTTGTCTTTCGAGAAGATCAAAACACCTTTTTAAAAGGCTACGAAACCTGTGACGCCGTACGGATGCAAAGCCTGCCGACGACACGCGAAGTGCGCGAATTCCGAGGTATCATTTTACAACAAGAAGAAGGG
>DRFG01000271.1 GCA_011050655.1 Roseobacter sp. | reverse complement strand
TGCCTGGCGACAACCTACAGTTCGACGTCGAACTGATCGCACCCATCGCGATGGAAGACGGTCTGCGCTTTGCGATCCGCGAAGGCGGCCGCACTGTTGGCGCGGGCGTTGTGTCCAAGATCCTCGAATAAGACGTATGGGTGGGGTTACGCCCCGCCCTATAGCTCACACGTACCCGAAGGCCGCTCTGGAAACAGGGCGGCCTTTTCTTTTGCAATGCGGGGGGTAGACTGTGCACCTAGCTAAAGGCGGCCCCATATGCATATTACCACTGATTTCTTTCCTGGCGCGATTGGCCAGATCATTCAAATGCACGGGACGCATTATGCCAAGCATTGGGGTTTCACGAGCTATTTTGAAGCGAAAGTGGCCCATCAGATAGCAAAGTTCACCCTAGACAAGCAGGATACGGATCTGATTCTGATCGCGCAGGATGACCAAGGGGTCGCCGTGTCGCTTATCCTAGACCTTCATGACCCGGAATCAGGCACGCGTGGTGCGCATCTTCGGTGGTTTATCTGTGCGGATAGATGTCGGGGGACGGGGATGGGGCGCAAGCTGATGACCGAGGCGGTCGCTCACGCCGAGTCTCACACCAACGGCAAGATTTGGCTGCGCACCTTTGCGGGGTTGGAGCCTGCCTTGCATCTTTATTGCAGCTTTGGCTTTGTGTTGCACGCTGAACAGGAGGGCGATGTGTGGGGAACCGTCGTGAAAGAGCAGGAGTACCACCGAGCAGGCAGTAACTAGGCGGTTTTTCCCGCTCAATGGTGCATATGCTCTTGATCCTTTGGTGATTCCAGACTACCCCACCACTCGGCATAGGGGTTTAGCTCAGTTGGTAGAGCATCGGTCTCCAAAACCGAGGGTCGTGGGTTCGAGTCCCTCAGCCCCTGCCAATATAAATAAGGCGTTTCCTGACTGTGTTATCAGTGCGGGGTACCATTGGCGGTATTTAGATGCCGTACTGTATAGTCCGTATTATCACGCCTATTTTCCCTAATATCTGCGTTTCGCACCTAAACCAGGTTCGATTTCTTGTGTCGGCCGGGTTCGAAACCACATGCCCGTGGTTTAGCGGGGTGGACAGGTTTGTCAGATCGCAACGCTTCCGTTTTGCGCAGAGCTTGCCCCGCCGCTTACCTGCATAGCCACTCCGCATTTAATGCGCAGGCTGCCTAATTGGTGCCACAAATTGGTCACGGAATTGATGTTTATCTCTGCGAAGCTCGCGTAGATCCGAATATCCAGGAAGCCGAGATGCCAAAAATCATCCAAACAAAATCGAAGTCTGCGCAACCGGACGATTCTGTGATCGCTGCGGTGCTTGAAGTCATCTCGAAAGAGACTGCCGCACGTCGTAGTTATGGCAACGGACTGCGACCGCCTGTTCCTTCCGGCTTCAGCCATCCGTCGGAGGCGAAGTCGAAGCGAGAGGATGAAGATATGCCCCCTCGCGCGGCGAGCCCGTTACCCCAGCTTAATGCGCAAGAATGTTTGGATGAAATTCGCAAGTTGCGCAGGGCAAAGGTAATGCGGCTCAAGGCCGTTTTTGATGCGGCTACTTTTTACATCACCGTCGCCCTATTAGTGCTGTTCGGCGTAATTCTGTTTCCGCAAGTCTGTCTTGCCATTGTTCTTGCCGTGACCTTTTTTGGGGTCGTGCCTTATCTGGTGTTTGGCTATGAAACTTTTTGGCATTATGCCCTGCGTCCCGTCCACCGATATGCGGTCCGCAATCAAGCGCGAGCGGCTAGGGTACAGATGCGCCTAGATCGCTTTGCGATGCATTGGGACGCTGTTCTGGACCGTTTTCCGGAGCGCTTGGTATCTGGGTTGTACCTGCCTGATATCAGCAGCATAGCCACATCGGACCAAGAAACTGATACGTCATGTGGCGGGCATCTGAACGGGCTCGCAGGATAGCGTTTACAGCAAGCTCAAGCTGCGGAGTGATTGAAGCCTTGAATTCACGCGGGTTGACGGGTACATCCCAGCAATCGTTCGTATACAGGAAAACCGTCATGGCCACAGTCAACCCACTTCAGTTCATTCAGCAAGTGCGTTCCGAAGTATCCAAGGTCGTCTGGCCGACTCGCCGCGAAGTGATGCTGACCACCGTTATGGTGTTTATCCTTGCCGCATTGACTGCGGTGTTCTTTGCCATTGTCGATATTCTGATCCGAGGCGGTTTGCAGTACGTTCTTTCGGCGTTTGGCTGATTGATGCGGGGGCGCTGCAAAAGCGCTAACGCCCCTTGAAACATCTGCCGTTGCGGGCTATCCCGCAGTCCTGATCAACAGCGGGCGTGCGGCGATTCGAGTTGCGCGCCGATTTTTTGTTCGGAAATAGCAGACAAAGGTCTGCATTTATTGAGAATATTTGGTGTAGTCAAAGCTGCATCGTAAGACAGGGACCAGAATTCAGATGGCGAAAAGATGGTATTCGGTCAGCGTTTTGTCGAACTTCGAAAAGAAGATCGCTGAACAAATCCGCACCACGGTCGCCGAGCAAGAGCTTGAGGACCAAATCGACGAAGTGTTGGTTCCCACCGAAGAGGTGATTGAAGTTCGGCGCGGCAAGAAAGTTACTACGGAACGTCGGTTCATGCCAGGTTACGTCCTGGTACATATGGAGATGTCTGACCGTGGCTACCACTTGATCAACTCGATCAACCGCGTCACAGGTTTCTTGGGCCCCCAAGGTCGGCCGATGCCGATGCGCGATGCAGAAGTGACTGCAATCTTGGGCCGGGTCCAAGAAGGCGAAGAAGCACCACGTACGTTGATCCACTTTGAAGTGGGTGAAAAGGTTAAGGTTGCTGACGGTCCGTTCGAAGACTTTGACGGTATGATCGAAGAGGTCGACGAGGATAATCAGCGCCTCAAGGTGTCTGTGTCGATTTTTGGCCGGGAAACCCCGGTCGAACTGGAATTCACTCAGGTCAATAAACAGGTCTGAGAGGGTCGGCGGGGCAACCCGCCGCGCGGTGGCAACACCGTTCGTTTGTGGGAGGCGAATCTGCGCGCAGTTTAGCCGCACCACACTAGCAAACGACTACAACGCGTTGTAGTTGCGTAGGGTGGACGAAGGTCCACCGACATTAAAAGGAGAAGGCCAATGGCCAAGAAACTCGTCGGTACGATGAAGTTGCAAGTTAAAGCGGGTCAAGCAAACCCATCCCCACCCGTTGGTCCTGCACTGGGTCAGCGCGGAATCAACATCATGGAATTCTGTAAGGCGTTCAACGCCAAAACAGCAGACCTTGAGCCTGGTGCCCCTTGCCCGACCGTCATCAGCTACTATCAGGATAAGTCCTTTACCATGGACATCAAGACGCCTCCCGCGTCCTACTACCTGAAGAAAGCTGCCAAGGTTAATTCCGGCTCGAAAACGCCAAGCCGTGAAACCATCGGTACGGTGACCACCAAGCAACTGCGTGAAATCGCAGAAGCAAAAATGGCCGATCTAAGCGCGGTTGACGTTGAAGCTGCTATGAAGATCATTCTGGGCTCTGCCCGTTCCATGGGCATTGAGGTGAAGTAAGATGGCAAAAATCGGAAAACGCACCCGCGCCGCACGCGAAGCATTCGTCGGCAAAGAAAATATGTCCGTTGAAGAGGCGGTGACGCTGATCAAGGCAAACGCAAACGCGAAATTTGATGAAACCATCGAAATCGCCATGAATCTTGGTGTTGACCCCCGTCACGCTGACCAAATGGTCCGCGGCGTCGTGGGCCTGCCAAACGGCACAGGCAAAACTGTACGTGTTGCAGTATTCGCGCGTGGCGCGAAAGCGGAAGAAGCCACAGCAGCCGGTGCTGACATCGTTGGGGCAGAAGACCTGATGGAAGCAGTGCAGGGCGGTAAGATCGACTTTGATCGCTGCATCGCGACACCTGACATGATGCCAGTCGTCGGCCGTCTGGGTAAGGTCCTGGGTCCACGTAATCTGATGCCGAATCCTAAAGTCGGTACAGTGACGATGGACATCAAGGAAGCTGTCGAGGCTGCAAAAGGTGGTCAGGTTCAGTTCAAAGCTGAAAAAGGCGGCGTTGTGCATGCTGGCATCGGCAAACTGTCCTTTGACGAAGCTAAGCTGGTAGAGAACGTGCGCGCCTTTGTTGGTGCCGTGTCTAAAGCCAAGCCTGCTGGTTCCAAAGGGACCTATATGAAAAAGATCGCCCTCAGCTCGACCATGGGTCCTGGCGTCACCGTAGAAGTAGATAACGCTGTTACCGAGTAACTCGGTTTCCGCTAGTTATTGCAAGGGCCTCATGCGTCAAGCGTGAGGCCCTTCTGTTTTAAGCGATCATTTCGATGCGTTTGAAATTTGCTCTTGGCATTTGGAAGCGCAGCCCCTATGAACGCCCTCGATTCACCTGCATATCATGCGGGTGAGTCTTCTGTCCGAGACGAAGGGTGGCGCAAGCCTTAATTCCTTTCTGAGATGGGAGACGTTGGAATTACCGTTCGCGTAAGCGTGGGGGCATTTTGGCTTATTCCCGTAAAATGGACCAAGACTGTTTGCGCAAGCAGACTTAATTGAGCCGGGGGGTAACCCCCAGATTTGGAGTGAAACTGTGGATAGAGCCCAGAAAGAACAGTTGGTCGACGAACTCGGCCAAATCTTTGAAAGCTCTGGCGTCGTTGTGGTAAGCCACTACGTCGGCCTGACAGTTGCTGAAATGCAGGACCTTCGTGCGCGCGCTCGCGCTGCGGGCGGGGCCGTGCGTGTTGCCAAAAACAGGCTCGCCAAAATTGCCCTGGACGGAAAGCCATGCGAAAGCATTGCAGATCTCCTGACGGGTATGACCGTTCTTACCTATTCTGAAGACCCCGTGGCCGGTGCCAAGGTGGCTCAGGAATTCGCTAAAGAGAATGCAAAATTTGTTATTCTTGGTGGCGCAATGGGTGAGAACGCACTGGACGTCGCCGGTGTCGAAGCCGTGTCCAAAATGCCTTCGCGTGACGAACTTATCGCCACAATCGCGGGCATGTTGGGCGCACCAGCATCGAACATCGCCGGGGCCATTGGCGCACCTGCAAGCAACATTGCTTCCATCTTGTCCACAATCGAGGACAAGGCGGCTGCGTAAAGCAATCTCGTCAAGCTGGCGCAGGGTTGAATACTCGCGTTGGAACACACATATCGTTAACGGAAAGAGCTAAACATGGCTGATCTGAAAAAACTGGCAGAAGAGATCGTTGGTCTGACACTGCTTGAAGCACAAGAACTGAAAACCATTCTCAAGGACGAGTATGGCATCGAGCCCGCCGCTGGCGGCGCAGTGATGATGGCTGGCCCTGCCGATGGTGGCGCCGCTGAAGAAGAAAAAACTGAATTCGACGTCGTTCTGAAGAACGCCGGCGCATCCAAAATCAACGTGATCAAAGAAGTTCGCGGCATCACCGGTCTTGGTCTGAAAGAAGCCAAGGATCTGGTTGAAGCTGGCGGCAAGATCAAAGAAGGCGTCGACAAAGCCGAAGCCGAAGAAGTTAAAGCCAAGCTGGAAGCAGCTGGCGCTGAGGTTGAACTGGCGTAAGCCATTAAATCAGGGTGCCGTTTTCTTGTGATGAAAACGGACCGAGGCACATGATGCTTCGGGACAGCCCGTAAAAACAAAGGCTGGATGGGGTGCTTCCTTGTCCAGCCTGATCTGTTTTGAAAAGTATTTCGCGCGAAATACTTCTCTGGATAGGTCCTAAAGGTCGGAAGAGGTACGGTGGGACGTGCCTCAAGAATTGATCAGGATTTACCGCTCTTATGGGCGCGCATCACGGCCCCGGTGATGGCGTGCTCGGCAAGAGACACGAAAGGTGACATGACACATGGCGCAATCCTTCCTTGGCCAGAAACGTCTACGTAAGTACTATGGCAAAATCCGCGAAGTGCTGGAGATGCCGAACCTGATTGAGGTTCAAAAATCTTCTTATGATCTGTTCTTACGCTCCGGCGATGCAGAAACGCCAACAGATGGCGACGGCATCCAGGGCGTTTTCCAATCGGTTTTCCCGATTAAGGACTTCAACGAGACTTCCGTGCTTGAATACGTCAAGTACGAGCTGGAAAAGCCCAAATACGATGTAGAGGAATGTCAGCAACGTGACATGACCTACAGTGCGCCTCTTAAGGTGACGCTGCGTTTGATTGTGTTTGATATCGATGAAGACACAGGCGCAAAATCGGTAAAAGACATCAAAGAACAAGATGTGTTCATGGGCGATATGCCTTTGATGACCCCGAACGGCACATTCGTCGTAAACGGCACCGAGCGTGTGATCGTTTCCCAGATGCACCGCTCGCCGGGTGTGTTCTTTGATCACGACAAGGGCAAGACCCACTCTTCAGGTAAGCTTCTGTTCGCTTGCCGCATCATTCCATACCGTGGTTCCTGGCTGGACTTTGAATTCGACGCTAAGGACATCGTGTTCGCACGTATTGACCGTCGTCGTAAATTGCCTGTCACTACGTTGCTGTATGCCCTTGGTCTCGACCAAGAAGCGATCATGGATGCGTACTACAATACTGTTAGTTACACGCTGAAAGATGGTCAGGGCTGGGTTGCACCGTTCTATCCGGACCGTGTGCGGGGCACACGTCCGACCTATGATCTTGTCGACGCCGCTACAGGCGAAATCCTGTTTGAAAAAGGCAAGAAGGTTACACCTCGGGCCGTCAAGCAGTTGATCGACGAAGGCAAAGTAACCGAGTTGCTGCTGCCCTTCGATCACATTGCCGGTAAGTTTGCTGCGCGCGACATCATTAACGAAGAAACTGGCGCGATTTATGTCGAAGCCGGTGACGAGATGACGCTTGAGCATGACAAAGACGGCACCTTGATCGGCGGTACAGCAAAAGAGCTGATCGACGCGGGTATTACCGAGATCCCACTTCTCGATATCGACAACATTAATGTCGGCCCCTACATGCGCAACACCATGGCGAACGACAAGAACATGAACCGCGATACCGCGCTCATGGATATCTACCGCGTCATGCGTCCGGGCGAGCCGCCCACGGTCGAAGCCGCATCGAACCTGTTTGATACGTTGTTCTTCGATGCCGACCGTTATGACTTGTCTGCTGTTGGCCGTGTGAAGATGAACATGCGTCTGGCACTTGATAAAGAAGACACGCAGCGTACGCTGGACCGTGACGATATCGTAGCTTGTATCAAAGCGCTGGTTGACCTGCGCGATGGCCGTGGCGACATCGATGATATTGACCACTTGGGCAACCGTCGTGTGCGTTCCGTCGGCGAATTGATGGAAAACCAGTACCGTGTTGGCCTGCTTCGAATGGAGCGCGCGATCAAGGAACGTATGTCTTCTGTCGAAATCGACACAGTAATGCCACAGGATCTGATCAACGCGAAACCAGCTGCTGCTGCGGTGCGTGAATTCTTCGGTTCCAGCCAGCTGTCGCAGTTCATGGACCAAACCAACCCGCTGTCCGAGGTTACGCACAAGCGTCGCCTTTCAGCGCTTGGCCCAGGTGGTCTGACACGCGAACGCGCAGGCTTTGAAGTACGTGACGTTCACGCGACCCACTATGGTCGCATGTGCCCGATTGAAACGCCTGAAGGTCCGAACATCGGTCTGATCAACTCACTGGCGACCTTTGCACGCGTGAACAAGTACGGCTTTATCGAAACCCCCTATCGCAAGGTTTCGGGCGGTGTGGTTTCCGATGACGTGCAGTACATGTCTGCCACGGAAGAAATGCGTCACACTGTGGCGCAGGCCAACGCGAACCTTGATGAGAACATGAAGTTCGTTAACGATCTGGTGTCGACGCGGAAATCGGGCGACTACACGCTGTCGCCTTCCGAAAGCGTTGACCTGATTGACGTTTCGCCAAAGCAGTTGGTCTCGGTCGCTGCATCCTTGATCCCGTTCCTTGAAAATGACGATGCGAACAGAGCCTTGATGGGCTCGAACATGCAACGTCAGGCCGTGCCTTTGCTTCAAGCCGAAGCGCCACTGGTCGGTACGGGTATCGAAGAGGTCGTAGCGCGGGATTCCGGTGCCGCGTATATGGCTAAACGTGGCGGTATCATCGACCAAGTCGATGCATCGCGTATCGTTATCCGCGCGACAGAAGACCTTGAGTTGGGGGACGCAGGCGTAGACATCTACCGCATGCGCAAGTTCCAGCGTTCGAACCAGAACACCTGTATTAACCAACGTCCGTTGGTGAAGGTAGGCGAGACGGTTCAAAAAGGTCAGGTTATCGCTGACGGTCCATCGACCGACATGGGTGAACTGGCTCTGGGTAAGAACGTGATCGTCGCGTTTATGCCTTGGAACGGCTACAACTACGAAGACTCCATCCTGATCTCTGAACGCGTTTCGCGCGATGATGTATTCACGTCGATCCACATCGAAGAATTCGAAGTGGCTGCGCGCGATACGAAGCTCGGGCCAGAGGAAATTACCCGCGACATTCCGAACGTCGGTGAAGAAGCGCTGCGTAACCTCGACGAGGCTGGCATCGTTTATATCGGTGCGGATGTTGAACCAGGTGATATCTTGGTCGGTAAGATCACGCCAAAGGGTGAAAGCCCGATGACGCCAGAAGAAAAACTTCTGCGCGCTATCTTTGGTGAGAAAGCATCCGACGTACGCGATACGTCGCTGCGGGTTAAGCCGGGTGACTTCGGTACGGTTGTTGAGGTCCGTGTTTTCAACCGCCATGGCGTTGAAAAAGACGAACGTGCCTTGCAGATCGAGCGGGAAGAGGTTGAACGCCTTGCCCGTGACCGTGACGATGAGCTTGGTATCCTTGACCGGAACATCTATGCGCGTCTACGCGAAATGATCCTTGGTAAGGTTGCTGTCAAAGGTCCAAAGGGTGTTAAATCGAACAGCCAGATCACCGAAGAACTGTTGGACGATCAATTGTCCCGTGGTCAGTGGTGGCAGTTGGCATTGGCAGACGAAGACGATGCGAAAATCGTTGAGGCCCTTAACGAGCAGTACGAGATCCAGAAACGGACCTTGGATGCGCGCTTTGAGGATAAAGTCGAAAAAGTACGCCGTGGCGATGATTTGCCCCCAGGCGTGATGAAGATGGTCAAAGTATTCGTAGCGGTAAAGCGCAAGCTGCAGCCCGGCGACAAAATGGCCGGACGTCACGGCAACAAGGGTGTTATCTCCAAGGTTGTACCGATGGAAGACATGCCGTTCCTTGCTGATGGTACACCAGTGGACTTCTGTTTGAACCCGCTGGGCGTTCCGTCGCGTATGAACGTCGGTCAGATCCTTGAAACCCACATGGGGTGGGCAGCACGCGGCTTGGGCATCAACATTGACGAAGCGCTACAGGAATATAAGCGCTCCGGCGATCTGACACCTGTGCGCGACGCGATGAGCCATGCTTATGGTGCCGACGTTTATGACGAAGGTATCGCTGGCATGGACGAAGATACGCTGGTTGAAGCGGCTCAGAACGTCACACGCGGCGTGCCGATTGCAACGCCAGTCTTCGACGGTGCCAAGGAAGCAGACGTCAACGACAGCCTCACACGGGCCGGGTTCGACACCTCCGGTCAGTCGGTGTTGTTTGATGGTCGCACAGGCGAGCAGTTTGCCCGCCCCGTGACTGTTGGCGTAAAATACCTGCTGAAATTGCACCACCTTGTGGACGACAAGATCCACGCGCGTTCAACCGGTCCATACTCGCTGGTTACCCAGCAGCCATTGGGCGGTAAAGCGCAGTTCGGTGGTCAGCGCTTTGGTGAGATGGAGGTCTGGGCTCTGGAAGCTTACGGCGCTGCATACACCCTGCAGGAAATGCTGACTGTGAAATCGGACGACGTAGCTGGCCGTACAAAAGTGTACGAGAGCATCGTCAAAGGCGAGGACAACTTCGAAGCCGGTATTCCGGAATCGTTTAACGTTCTTGTCAAAGAAGTCCGTGGCCTCGGCCTGAACATGGAACTCCTGGATGCGGAGGAAGACGAGTAAGGGCAGCACTGGAATTTTAAAATTCCAGCCCGGTTTCTGCACAGAAATCGGGCCCCCTCTCTTTCGCTTTCGAGACTAATCTAAGGATTTAAGATGAACCAGGAACTGACAAACAACCCGTTCAACCCCGTCGCGCCTACCAAGACGTTTGACGAGATCAAGGTCTCTTTGGCATCGCCAGAGCGTATCCTGTCGTGGTCGTTCGGTGAAATCAAAAAGCCCGAAACCATTAACTACCGTACCTTCAAACCTGAGCGGGACGGCCTGTTCTGCGCGCGTATCTTTGGCCCGATCAAGGATTATGAATGCCTGTGCGGTAAATATAAGCGCATGAAGTATCGCGGCGTTGTCTGCGAAAAGTGCGGTGTTGAAGTTACCCTGCAAAAAGTTCGCCGCGAGCGGATGGGCCACATCGAACTGGCGTCGCCTGTCGCGCACATCTGGTTCCTCAAGTCGTTGCCATCGCGCATCGGCCTAATGCTGGACATGACTTTGCGCGATCTGGAACGTGTTTTGTACTTTGAAAACTACGTTGTAATCGAACCGGGTCTAACGGACTTAACCTACGGTCAGATGATGACCGAAGAAGAGTACATGGACGCTCAGGATGCCTACGGCATGGATGCCTTCACCGCGAATATCGGTGCCGAAGCGATCCGCGAAATGCTGGCGGCAATCGATCTTGAAGCCGAAGCAGACCAGCTGCGCGCTGATCTGAAAGAAGCAACTGGCGAGTTGAAGCCCAAGAAGATCATCAAGCGTCTGAAAGTCGTTGAATCCTTCCTCGAGTCCGGTAACCGGCCCGAGTGGATGGTCATGACCGTCATTCCGGTTATCCCACCAGAACTGCGCCCGCTGGTGCCGCTGGATGGTGGCCGTTTTGCGACGTCTGACCTGAACGACCTTTACCGCCGCGTTATCAACCGGAACAACCGTTTGAAGCGTCTGATCGAACTGCGCGCTCCTGACATCATCGTCCGCAACGAAAAGCGGATGTTGCAGGAATCTGTCGATGCATTGTTCGATAACGGCCGTCGTGGTCGCGTCATCACCGGTGCTAACAAGCGCCCGTTGAAGTCGCTGTCGGATATGCTGAAGGGTAAGCAGGGTCGCTTCCGTCAGAACCTTTTGGGCAAGCGCGTCGACTTCTCCGGTCGTTCGGTCATTGTGACCGGTCCGGAACTGAAGTTGCACCAGTGCGGTCTGCCCAAGAAAATGGCGCTCGAGCTGTTCAAGCCGTTCATCTATTCGCGTCTCGAAGCCAAAGGTCTGTCTTCCACCGTGAAGCAAGCCAAAAAGCTGGTCGAAAAAGAGCGTCCCGAGGTTTGGGATATTCTTGATGAAGTGATCCGCGAACACCCCGTCATGCTGAACCGTGCGCCTACCTTGCACCGTTTGGGCATTCAGGCGTTCGAACCGGTTCTGATCGAAGGTAAGGCGATCCAGCTTCACCCGCTGGTCTGTTCGGCATTTAACGCCGACTTTGACGGTGACCAGATGGCCGTTCACGTGCCCCTGTCGCTTGAGGCTCAGCTTGAAGCACGCGTCCTGATGATGTCGACGAACAACGTTCTGTCGCCTGCAAACGGCGCGCCGATCATTGTTCCTTCGCAGGATATGATCTTGGGTCTGTACTACACGACCTTGGAACGCGAAGGCATGCCGGGTCAGGGCATGGTGTTTGGCTCTGTCGAAGAAGTCGAGCATGCGCTTGATGCCGGTGCGATTCACCTGCACTCGAAAATTAAAGCGCGGATCAAGCAGATCGACGCCGAAGGCAACGAAGTGATGAAGCGTTTTGACACCACACCGGGCCGTATTCGCCTTGGTGCGCTGTTGCCGCTGAATGCCAAAGCGCCGTTCGATCTAGTCAACCGTTTGCTGCGCAAGAAAGAAGTGCAGCAGGTCATCGATACTGTCTATCGTTATTGTGGTCAGAAAGAATCCGTCATCTTCTGCGACCAGATCATGACGATGGGCTTCCGCGAGGCCTTCAAGGCCGGTATTTCGTTTGGTAAAGACGACATGCTGATCCCAGAAACCAAGTGGACATTGGTAGATGAGACACGTGACCAGGTTAAAGACTTTGAACAGCAGTACATGGACGGCCTGATCACTCAGGGTGAAAAGTACAACAAGGTCGTCGATGCATGGTCAAAGTGTAACGATAAAGTAACCGATGCGATGATGGGCGCGATCTCGGCAACCACACACGCCGAAAACGGCTCCGAAAACGAACCAAACTCGGTCTACATGATGGCGCACTCTGGTGCGCGTGGTTCGGTGACGCAGATGAAACAGCTGGGCGGGATGCGCGGTCTGATGGCGAAGCCGAATGGCGACATCATCGAAACGCCGATCATCTCGAACTTTAAGGAAGGTCTGACCGTTCTGGAGTATTTTAACTCCACGCACGGTGCCCGTAAGGGTCTGTCAGATACCGCTTTGAAGACAGCAAACTCGGGGTATCTGACCCGTCGCTTGGTGGACGTCGCACAGGATTGTATCGTGCGCATGCATGATTGTGGTACAAATACTGCGATTACTGCCGAAGCTGCTGTTAACGACGGTGAGGTCGTATCGTCCTTGGCTGAACGTCTGCTAGGCCGCGTCGCGGCTGATGATATCTTGCGTCCGGGTACCGACGAAGTGTTGGTCCCAGCTCAGACAATCATCGACGAGCGTCTGGCGGACATCATCGACGAAGCTGCTGTGGCCTCTGCACGTATCCGCAGCCCGTTGACCTGTGAGGCCGAAGAGGGCGTGTGCGCCATGTGCTACGGTCGTGACCTTGCTCGTGGTACTTTGGTGAACCAAGGTGAAGCTGTCGGCATTATCGCCGCACAGTCGATCGGTGAACCTGGCACTCAGTTGACTATGCGTACTTTCCACATTGGTGGTGTTGCGCAAGGTGGCCAGCAGTCGTTCCTGGAAGCATCGCAATCGGGTAAGATCGTGTTCGACAATGCCCTGACCCTTGAGAACGCCGCTGGCGAGATCATGGTCATGGGCCGGAACATGAAGTTGTCCATCGTAGATGAAAACGGTGACGAACGCTCCAGCCACAAGGTCGGTTACGGTACTAAGCTGTTCGTTAAGGATGGCCAGTCCATCCTGCGTGGTGACAAGCTGTTTGAATGGGATCCGTACACCCTGCCGATCATCGCTGAGAAATCCGGTATGACCAAATTCGTCGACCTTGTGTCGGGGATCGCGGTCAAAGATGAGACGGATGATGCGACAGGCATGACCCAGAAGATCGTTATTGACTGGCGCGCTGCCCCTAAAGGCAACGAACTGAAGCCAGAAGTTATGATCCTCGATGCCGATGGCGAACCGGTTCGCAACGATGCGGGCAATCCGGTAACCTACCCAATGTCCGTTGATGCCGTTCTATCCGTTGAGGACCAGACCGAAATCAAGGC